>JAOPYW010000161.1 GCA_025964405.1 Thermoleophilia bacterium
CAGCTCTGGACCCGCCAGCTGTCGCAGTCGTCGTTCTCGTCGCCGCCGACAGCGGCCAACGGGCTCGTCAACTACGGGGGCGCGGGCTCAGGCGGCAACGTCTATGCCCTCAATGCAGCCACTGGCGTTCAGGTCTGGACGATGTCAGTCGCCAACGGCGACAACAGCTCCCCAGCGATCGACGCCGGGCGCGTGTTCGTCAGCTACGCGTGCAACAGGGCCTATGCCTTCGCGGCCGCGACCGGGGCGACGCAGTGGACCTACTCGACCGGGTGCTCGGGCGGTGGCGGCAAGACGGTGGCCGTGCACGGCGGCAAGGTCTACACCCGCGACTTCGACGGCAACCTGGTCATCGACGCGGCGAGCGGTGCGCTGCTGGGCACCCACACGTCGTCGGTGATTCCGGGATTCGGTGGCATCGGCGCCTTCTACGTGAACGCCGGCACGCTGTCGGCGGTGAACGCCACGACGGGCGCTGCACTCTGGTCGACGACCGCGCCCGCAACGATCAACACCGCACCCATCACGGTGGGGAGCACTGTCTTCTCGGCGTCGTCGACCGGTGCCGTCACGGGGTACGACATCACGACCGGAACGCAGACGTGGACGGCCAACGCCGGCTCGCCAATTACCGCGCCCGACGAACAGAATCGCAGCCAGCCGCTCGTCGGCCTCGGCGCAGGCCAGAACACGCTGCTCGTGCCGGCCACCAATCACCTCGTCGCGTACGGCTGCACGGGTGACGCGGTCGCCCCGAGCGCCCCTGCCATCTCGAGCCCGACGGCTGCCGCCACGGCGCAGGGCAAGCCGACCGTCACCTACGGCGCCTCCACTGATACGGGCGGGTGCGGGCTCGGCCACTACGAGCTGCTGGTCGACGGAGTGCAGGTCGGTGCCGACGCGCTGCCGGGAACGCTCACCATCGCGCCGAGTTCGCCCCTGAGCGACGGGGCGCACGCGCTCACCGTGCGGGCGGTCGACGCCGCGGGCAACGCAACCTCGTCGGCCATCGTCAACGTGACGGTGGACGCCACGCCGCCGACGCTCACGATCGGCGGCCTGCCGGCCAGCGTGACGAACCTCACCTCTGCGTCACCGACGATCGTGGCCAGCGACGGTGTCGTCGAATGCCGCCGCGACGGCGCAGCGTTCGCGTCGTGCGCAACCGCTCCGAGCTACACCGGGCTCACCGAGGGGCCGCACACGTTCGACGTGCGCTCGACCGACACGGCGGGCAACGTCGGCACCGCCACCGCGACGTGGACGATCGACACGACTCCCTCCGACACGACGCTGCTGACAGGGCCGACGGGCACGGTCGCGGTCACGACCGCCTCGTTCACGTTCTCCGCCTCGGAAGCGGGATCGACGTTCAGCTGTCGACTCGACGCCGGCACGTGGGCGGCCTGCACGAGCCCGAAGGCGCTCACAGCGCTCGGTGAAGGGGCGCACACGTGGGAGGTTCGCGCCGTCGACGCGGCCGGCAACCTCGACGCGAGCCCTGCCGCGCGGAGCTGGACCGTCGACACGGCTGCGCCTGACACGACCATTTCGTCCGGCCCCGCGTCCGTGACGACGACACTCACGGCCTCGCTCGCATTCACGTCGACCGAGACGTCGACCTACGAATGTCGGCTCGACCTCGGCGCGTGGGCAGTGTGCACGTCACCGAAGGCCTACGCGGCGCTCGCCCAGGGCTCACACACCGTCGACGTGCGCGCCAAGGACGCCGCCGGAAACGTCGATGCCAGCCCCGCTACCCGCAGTTGGACGATCGACGGGCTCGCGCCGAGCGGATACCTGCAGCTCGCGCCGTCGGCCGCCACCGTCGCCCCCCTCACCGTCAGCGGCGGAGCCATCGACGAGCGTACCGGCATCGCCTCGATCGTGGTGAGCTACAGCGGGGCCGCGACCGGTACCGCCTGCACGCCCGCGATCGCCGCGGCGTGGAGCTGCGACTGGGACGTCACCACGGTCGTCGCCGGCAACTACCAGGTGCGGGTCGACATCACCGACCTCGCTGGCAACGCTTCCCACTACTCCGCAGGCATCATCCTCGTCTCCACCGCCGGAGGTGGCATCGCCGGTCCGAAGGGCGACACCGGCGCCACGGGGGCCACGGGTGCAGCAACCCCGGGCGCCACAGGAGCGACCGGCGCCACCGGTGCGACCGGGGCGACCGGGGCGACGGGCGCCACCGGAGCCACGGGCCCCGCCGGCCGAAACGCAGTGGTCGTGTGCGTGGCCAAGGGCACGAAGAAGATCAAGGTGACCTGCACGGTGAAGTTCACCGCAGGTGTCGCGGGCAATGCCTCGCTGCGCATCCATCGAGGCGTTCGCACCGTCGCCACCGGCGCGCGCAGCGTGAAGCGCGGGGCGGCGAAGGTCGCGCTCAACGCGGGCTCCACCCGGCTCAAGGGGCGCTACACCCTGACGATCGCCATCCCGGGCAGCGGCACGGTCAACATCCCGATCACCGTCTGACGGCGCTGCCGCCGACGTCCTCCACGGCGCTCAGGGGCTCAGGTATTCCTCGTCGGTGGGTGCAGGCGGATGGGATGCGTCGCGCGCCGCAGC
>JAOPYW010000167.1 GCA_025964405.1 Thermoleophilia bacterium
AGGGCGACGCTGGCTGTGGCTGCGGCGACGACGAGCGCGGGCAGCGCCTGCCGGAGCAGTCCACGTGGTGCACGTGCGGGAATTCGGCTCGTCGACATCGATCACTACCTTCGTTGGCGGCTGCGTACGCGGGTCGCCCGTACTGCAGCGCCATCCGGCATCGGTTCCCGATCCGTGCACGTCACCTCTAGACTGGCCGCCATGCAGCTCGCCCCCGTCTCCGCCGCCCCGCCCACGAACGCCGCCGACCGTGCCCTGGTCGAGACGGCACGCGCTGCCATCGACGCCGCGGCGACCCACGTCGACGGCACGCTGCGCGAGCTGCACGATATCGACCTCGATGCGCCGGCCGGCCACGCCGCCATCGCCGCAGCACTCATGCAACGCGAATTGGCGTCGCTCGAGCACTCCTACGCCGGGCTCGGCGACGCGATCACGGCCATCAACCACCTCACGTCGGGGGAGCTGGTCGCGCGTGCCGGAACCGCGGTGGCCCCAGCGCTCGAAGCCTGGGAGGGTGCCAACGACCGCCTCTCCTCCGCGACCTGGCGCTTCCGCCAGCTCGAGCCGGCGCGCGAGACGAACGCCCAGTACGGCGCGCTCCTCGTGCGCGACCTCGGCGTGATCGGCCGCGCCCTGCACGACGCCGCGCGCTCACTCACGCGACTGACCTGAGCGTCATCCCTGCTGGTAGACGGCCGGCAGTCGGCTGGCGGCGCCCGCGCCGCGCGCGGTGACCCCGATGAAGCGGCCGCCCTCGCTGACGATCACGCCGAGTTCCCAGTCGTCGTCCGGCTCGGCCGTGCCAGGGGTCAGCCACAGCGTCTCGCCGCGCTCGGCGCCGAACCAGAGCTCCCACCAGTCGGCACCATGCAGCACGCGCGCATCCACGGTCGTGCCGAACTCACCGGTCGGCACGTCGACGAACTCGGGCAGCGACTGCCAGGCCGACTGGAGCTCGATGCCGAGCAACGCTCCGAGCGCATCGGTGTCGACGACGTAGATCGACTCGATCGACGGTGCGTCGTCGTCGATGTGGAAGGGGGTCGTGTCGGCAGGACCCACCGGCGCATCACCGAGGTACACGTAGCCGTACCCGCCGCTGTCGGCCGGGCAGTCGAAGCGCACAGGCACGAGCACTTCGTGGGTCGGCCCCGGGTTCGGCAGCTGGTCGCTCATGCGCACGAGTATAGGGCCGGCGGTGGCGTTACTCGTTCGAAGAACCGGGGGCGCGACGGCGGGCGATCGCCGACTTCACGGCCGCCACGCGTTCGCGCTGGCGGGGATCGGTGGCGATGCGGCGAGCCTGGCCGATGAGCTTGCGCCCCTGCGGCGATGCGGCGAACTTGATGAGGTTGCGAGCGAGCGGCATGCACTCCCCTACGCGCGCCGACCGAAGTCGGATGCGTGTGGACGCATCCACGAGCAACGCCCCACGCGCCACGGGGAGTGCGGCATCGACCGGACCCTTGGGCGTAGCATGCCGGCATGAACACGCTCTCGATCTCGCCCACATCACACTCCGCCGCCCCCGTGACCGCACTGGCGCCCGTCGCCACGTTCTCGTATCGCTACGCGAACGTGCCGTTCAAGCGCTACGAGACGACGGCGTACACGTCGGAGATCCGCTACGCGCACCGCAACGAGCAGGGTGGCTACGACTTCCGCGTCGTTCCACTCGCAACGCCCGTGTCGGGCAGCCTCGACGACGCAGTGCGCGCGGCACGTGAACTCTCCCGTGCCCACGACGTGCACCCGGTCATCGGCGTGCTCGCCGCCGGCGAGGGTGCGTGGACGCTCAGCCCGCTGCAGGCGACCTTCGCGATGCCGGGTGGCGAGACCCAGTCGAACGACGCGGCCATCTCGCCTGGCAGGACGCTGTTCGGACCGCTCCTCGGCATCGGCGTCGGCAAGCTGACGACCGACGGCCTGCGGGTGCAGCCGACGAACGGTGACCTGAAGGCGATCGTCGACGACGGCACCGGGCTGCTCACCTTCGCCTGAGGGCGAGGCTGGTCAGCCCTTGCTGAACCTTCGGTTCAGGGCGGGCACGTCACTCGGTCATCCTCGAGCAAGCTCGGAGATGACACTCGCTCCTTAGCCCTTCACGCCACCGGCGGTGAGGCCGGAGACGATGCGGCGCTGGAAGACCATCACCATCGCGAGCAGCGGCAGCATGACGACGACGCTCGCCGCCGCGATGGGACCCACGGGGATCTCCATCGAGTTGGTGCCCTGGAAGGTGGAGATCGCCGCGGGGATCGGGCGGCTCTGGTTCGTCGCGGTCAGTGACATCGAGAGCAGGAACTCGTTCCAGGTCGCGATGAAGACGAGGATGGCGCTGGTGAACACGCCCGGCGCCGCCAGCGGCAGCATCACCTTGCGGAAGGCCTGGAAGGGCGTGGCGCCATCCATGTAGGCGGCGTGCTCGAGGTCGCGCGGCAGCTCGCGGAAGAAGCCCGACATGAACCAGATCGCCATCGGCAGGCAGAACGTGACGTTCGGGATGATGAGTCCGGTCTTCGTGTCGAAGAGCCCGATCGACTTCCAGAGCTGGTAGATCGGCCCGATGATCGAGATGCCCGGGAACATCGAGACGCACAGCACCGCGAACATGATGTATTGCTTGCCGGGCACCGGCAGCCGACCGAGTGCGTACGCCGCGCTGCCACCGATGGCCATCGCGATCGTGGTCGCCGAACCGGAGATGATGATCGAGTTCTTGAACGCGGCGATGAAATCGGGATTGCCGAACACCTCGGCGTAGTTCTTGAAGTTGATGCTCGACGGCAGCAGGGCCCCCGACGCCGACGGATCCATCGAGAGGCGGATCAGCCAGAGGAACGGGAAGATGCAGTAGAGCACCAGCACCACGATGCCGACCGGCGTCCACGGCAGGTCGCGCACCCGCTGCCAGAACGTGGGGTTCGCCGCCGGGGCGTAGGTCGCCGGCTGCGGCAGGGCGATCGATCCGGTCATCGCGGTCATGAAGCCACCCCTGCCAGCGCGGCGTTGCCGGCCATCTGCTGCTCGTTGACGCCTGCGGTCTTCTTCTTCGATTTCCGACCAGAGCCCTCGGTGCCCTCCGGTGTCGCACCGAGCACCTTGACGAAGATGAAGGCGACGGTGAGCACGATCACGAACACGAGCACGCTCATCGCGCTGCCGAGGCCGATGTCGAGCCGCTTGATCATGAGGTCGTAGGCGAGCATCGACATCGGCTCGGTTCCGTTCGCGCCACCGGTCATCACGTAGGGCAGGTCGAACACGCGGAGCGCGTCGAGCGAGCGGAACAGGAGCGCCACGAGGATCGCCGGCTTGAGCGCGGGGATCGTGATCTTCGAGAACTTCGTCCAGGGCGACGCGCCGTCGACGTCGGCCGCCTCGTACATCTCCGTGTCGATCGACTGCAGGCCCGCCAGCAGCAGCAGCGCGATGAACGGCGCCGTCTTCCACGCGTCGGCGAACACCATCGCGAACATGCTCGTCCACTTGCCGCAGAGCATGCAGCTCTCGTCGGCGGCGATGCCGAAGAGCGACTTGAGGAAGCCGATGGTCGAGGTCGGCGTGAAGATCCACTTCCAGGCGAGGCCGGTGACCACCGTGATCGTCGCCCACGGCACGAGCACCGCCATACGCACCGTGCCGGTCGCGCGACCCAGCCCCTTGTTCATGACGAGCGCCATCAGCATGCCGAGCACGAACTCGACCGACACCGACGCGAACGCGAAGACCAGCGTGGTCCAGACGTCGGCCCACCAGTGCGACGACGCGAGGATGCGCGTGTAGTTCTCGAGGCCGATGAAGGCGTAGTCGTCGGGACCCTTGACGTTGTAGCGGTGCAGGCTCAGCCAGATCGCCT
>JAOPYW010000184.1 GCA_025964405.1 Thermoleophilia bacterium
TGCGTCGACGGCCGCTTCGAGTGCCTGCTTCGGGTGCTGCTCCTGCAGGTGCGGGTCGCGCGCGCTGCGCAGCTTCGCGTCGGCGAGCGTCACGGGCAGCACGAGTGCGAGCGAGACGAGCACCACGCCGACCGCGATCGGCCCCGCCACCGCAGCCTTCACCCGTTGCTGGCCCGGGCTCACGCACGCCACCAGCCCGCCCGCGAGCACGACCGGCACGAGCGACACGGCAGGCACCTGCCAGAGCCAGTCGATCGACGCGTGCGCCACCCAGTAGGCCATCGCCGCGATCGCCCCGGCGAAGGCGGGGTCACGCGCCGGACCGCTGCGCACGAACCGCGAGGTCGCGACGAGCACGGCTCCCAGCACCAGCGCGCCGAGTGCGGCACCCACGAGGCCCAGCTCCGCGAGGAGCGCGAGCGGCAGGGAATGTGCCTGCCGCGGCTCCTCCTCGGTCGTGCGCTCCCGTACGTATTCACCGCGGAAATTGCCGGCGCCCAGCCCGAGCAGGGGATGCGCCCGGAACGCCACGAGCGCCACGCGGTAGTAGTCGCACCGGCCTGTGCCCGAGTTGGCGAAGTGCGAGACCGAGCTGCCCGGGTCGTTGGGTGCCTCCACGGGGTGCACGCAGCTGTCGTACTGCGACTTCGCCCAGCTCGTGGGGGAGCGGTGGCTGGCGGCGAGGCCGAGTGTGGCGACGAGCGCCGTGACGAGCACCACCGTCGCGAGCAGGGCCCGACGGCCGACCCGCCCCGTGACTCGCGCGTAGGCGTCGGCGAGCCAGATGCCCAGCGGCACGAGCGCGGCGCCGACGAGGCCGAGCGCCACGGCGAGACCGACGATGACGAAGGCCGCGTGGGTGGCGGCGTCCTGGGCCGTGAGCAGGAGCTGGTCGGCGTCGGCTCCCTTCGTGAACGGCGCCTGACGGAGGGCGAACTGGGTCTGGAAGAGCGCGCCGAGCGGACCTCGCACCGCGACGATGCCGAGCGCGATCGTGAGGAAGCGCAGGAACCACGCGAGCCGGAAGGGTGTCACCACGAGCGCCGCAACCACGGCGACCAGCAGCGCGGGGAGCGTGCCACGGGTCTGGCCGGCGTAGGCGAGCGCCGCACACACCCCGGCCCCTGCGAGCGCGATTCCACCGAGCGCCACCTGCCCCGGCGCACGGCCGGCGTACCACGTGCGTTCGGTGGCGCAGGCAACCCCGAGCAGCAGCAGCATGCCGATCAGGTAGAGCGCGGCAAGGGCGGGTGCGTAGCCGATGGGCCAGTCGAGTCGTCCGGCGACGAAGCTCTTGAGGGGAGCCGTGGCCGTGATGATGCGCACCAGCGTGACGATGCCGACGAGGGCGATCGCGATCCCCGACAGGGTCGCGTAGCGCGCGAACGATCGGGCATTGGCGAGCAGGGTGCCGCCGAGCAGCAGCGCGGCCGCGTAGCCAGCCGTGCGGGCCGTCTCCACCCACGCGTCATGGCGCGAGGAGTCGGCCCAGGCGATCGAGGCACCCGACCAGACGGTGAGTGCGACCAGCCCGAAGGTCGCAGCGCCCGCGATGCTGCGCGGCGCGCTCGCACGCCCACGCGCGGCCTGCACGCACGCCCACAGCACGAGCGCCAACGAGACCCACCCGAACGTACGCACGTGGTACCCGCCGAATCGCAGCGCGAGCAGGGGGGTCATGGCCGCCAGCACGAGCACCGGCAGGTGGAGGCGCAGCGTGCGCGAGAGCGTCACGCTTCGACCTGTGTGCCCAGCCAGTCGAGCGTGGCGACCACGCCGGTGTCGACGGAGGTGTCGATCGCAACGCCCAGCACGCGGCGTGCGAGGCTGGCGTCGAGCGCACTGTGTTCGATCTCGCCGGCTCGCGCGTCGGCGAATTCGATGCCGAGGTCGCGCCCGACAGCGCGCTCCATCGCTGACCAGAGGTCGACGACGCTGGTCTGCACGCCCGTGCCCACGTTGTAGATCGGGATGTCGCCGTCAGCGCGCAGCTCGGCGTCAGTGCCCGCCGCAGCGGCGTCGCTGGCGGCGATCGACGCTTCGACGACGTCGCCCACGTAGACGAAGTCGCGGGTCTGGCGACCATCTCCGAACACGCGCGCCTGTGCGCCCGCGAGGGCCTTGCCGCCGAAGATGGCGACGACACCCCCCTCGCCGTGGGGGTCTTGGCGCGGACCGTAGACGTTGGCGAACCGCACGGCGGCGTGGCGCACTCCGTGCAGTCGCGCGTGCTGAGCGAGGTAGTGCTCGGCGGCGAGCTTGGCGGTGCCGTACGGCGAGGGCGGGCGCGTGGGGGCCGCCTCGGTCGTCGGAAGCGGCGCGTCGCCGTAGATCGCGCCTCCGGTCGATGCGAGCAGCACCGTCGCTGCGTCACGGTGCGCGGCCTGCAGCACGTTGATGGTGCCGATCACGTTCACGCGCGCGTCGAAGGCCGGATCCTCAACGGAGACGCGCACGTCGGCCTGGGCCGCGAAGTGGTACCAGCGGTCGATCGGCCCGATCGACTCGGCCAGCACCAGGAGCGCGTTCGCGTCGGCGACGTCGACCTCGTGGAGGGGCGCCGCCTCGGGCACGTTGTGGCGATGGCCGTTCGACAGGTCGTCGACGACATGCACGTCCCAGCCCAGGCTCAACAGCCGGTCCACCAGGTGCGACCCGATGAATCCTGCTCCTCCGGTGACCACTGCTCGCTGCGACACGCCTTCGTTTCCCCTCGTCGACCTCGTATCCGAGGCTCATACCCACACCCCGGAAATACGCTACCAGCGGGCATTTCGTCAGTGCCCGACCCTGAATTGGCCCGAATCCTCCGTGGGGCGACTCAATTTGCACTTATATCTGCTTGACATATGCCGATGTCGTCGTACGCTGAGAGCAGCACCCCGAGGAAGAGGTCCCCATGTCAGCGCCCCGCCCGCGTCACCTGATCATTCTCTGCATCGCAGCCTTCGCATTGGCGGTCCCCGCCAGCGCCTTGGCAGGTGCTCCCGCGACCGCAGTCAGTGCCGTCGATGCCGTTGCGGCCGACACCGCGTCGACCACGTCGACGACATCGTCGTCGACCGGGGCATCCGCAGCCGACAGCCCGACCGTCGACTCCTACTCGGGCGGAGGCTGCTCCACGAGCACCTGCGTCGTGCCGCCGCCGGTCGACTGCTCCACTCCGACCAGCTCCTCGAGCTCGTCGTCGACCACCACGTCGACCGACACCGGCTCATCGTCCTCGTCGACGGGGGCCGGCACCACCAAGTGCACCCCGATCGTCGAGTGCTCGACCGCCGACACCGACGGCAAGGATGCGACTGGCAAGTCGTGCACCACGATCGTCGAGTGCTCCGCAGCCGACACCGACGGCAAGGACGCATCAGGCGCCTCCTGCACCAAGACCGAGACCACCGTGGTGACGGGCGGCGGCGACGTCGTCGACACCCCGGTCGAAGCGGTCGACGCACCGGTCGTGACCGGCGGCGGCGCTCCGGAGACCACCCCGGTCGCAGCAGCAACCGGTGGCGGCACGAACCTCCCGTTCACGGGCCTCCCGCTCCAGTACGCCATCTACGGCGGCATCCTCCTGATGCTCATCGGTGGCGGCCTCTGGTTCCGCAGCCATCGCACCACCAAGCCCTGATCGGCTGACCAGCACTTCCCATTCCGGGGCGCCACCGCGACACGCGGCTGGCGCCCCGAGTGCGTGGTCGGCGTGTTCGCGGGCCGGGCGCGATAGCATCGCGGGGTGACCACCGGCCTGCTCATCACGTTCGAAGGCGTCGACGGCTGCGGCAAGACGACGCAGCTGCGTCGGCTCGAGCAGCGGCTCATCGCTGCGGGCCACGCGCCACTCGTCGTTCGCGAACCCGGCGGCACCGGCGTCGGCGAGGCGCTGCGCGAACTCGTGCTCGCACCGGAGACCGGCGACATCGACCCGGCCACGGAGGCGCTCATCTACGCCGCGTCCCGGGCGGAGAACGTGGCGCGGGTCATCGAGCCCGCGCTCGCCGCCGGTCGCATCGTGCTCATGGACCGCTACGTCGACTCCTCGCTCGCCTACCAGGGCGGTGGACGCGAGCTCGGCATCGACCGCGTGCTCGAGGCGAACCTGCTCGCCACGCGGGGGCGCCTGCCCGACGCCACGGTGCTCGTCGCGGTCACGCCCGCCGTCGCGGCGGCCCGCCTCGGCTCCACCGGTGACGACCCCGATCGCCTCGAGTCCGCCGGCGACGCCTTCTTCACGCGCGTGCATGCCGCCTATGCCGAGCTCGTCGCCCGGTTCCCCGACCGTGTGTTGCGGGTCGATGGAGCTGCCGCCGTAGCCGAGGTCGCGCGCGCCGTCGAGGCCGCGCTCGAGCCGGTGCTCGCAGCTGCCGGCGTCACGCTCGCGGCCGCCGCCGCGGAGGTCCGCGCATGAGCGGCACACTCGACCCCGCGCTCGTCGCGCAGCCCCGCGCCCTGCAGGTCATCGATGCGATCGTCGACGCGGGGCGGGCCCACGCCGTGCTGTTGGCCGGTGACCCGGGCAACGGACCGCTCGCCGCCGCGGCGCGCATCGCCGAGCGCGTGCTGTGTCCCAACGGCGGTGGCGACGACTGCGACGTGTGCGGTCGCGTCGCCCGTCAGGTGCACCCCGACGTCATCCACGTGGCGCCGGAGGGTGGTTCACTCGCGATCGACCAGGTGCGCGAAGTGCTCGAGACGGTGAGCCGCATGCCGTTCGAGGCCCACGCCCAGGTCGTGATCATCGAGGATGCCGACACGCTGTCGAGCGACAACGCAGCCGCCGGCAACAGCCTCCTCAAGGCCCTCGAGGAGCCCGTCGGTCGCGTGGTCTTCGTGCTCATCGCGCGTCGCCCGGCCCGCATCCTCCCGACGATACGTTCCCGCGTGATCGAGGTCGTGTTCCCGCCGGTCTCCAACGCCGGCCTCGTGGCCGCGCTCACCGCCGAGGGCGTCGACACCGCGCAGCTCGCCGCCGCGACGGGCCTCGACCTCGACGGCGTGGCGCGCATGGCGCGCGGCAACCTCCAGCGCGCCCGTGAGCTCGCCACGGGTGGCGCCGCATCCCAGCGTCGCGGCGTGCTCCAACCCGTGCTGGAGGC
>JAOPYW010000209.1 GCA_025964405.1 Thermoleophilia bacterium
AGCAGACGCACATGCCGGCCCAGCCGATCGCGAGGCGACGCAGGGCGCCGTCGTCGGCGATGTGGCGCACGCCGACGAGCATGCCGCGCCGGGCCCGTTCGGTGACCGCACCCGCATGCCGCGCGACGCTTCCTCCCACCGACCCACGGATGCCGAAGAGGCACGCCGCAGCGACGACGGAGGAGAGGCCGTCGAGCAGGAAGGCCGAACGCGCGCCGACGGTTGCCACGAGCAGGCCGCCGAGCACCGGACCCAGCATGTGCCCGGTGGTGCGGGCCATGCCCAGCACCGAGTTCGCGCGTGCGAGGTCGGCCTCGGGCACGAGGTTGGGGAGCGCGGCGTCGAGCGCGGCGCCGCCGCAGGCCGCAGCGAACGTGCCGACGACCATGGCGAGGAGCAGGTGCCAGATCGAGTGCGCGAAGGCGAGCGATCCGAACGCGACCGCGGCGGCGAGCTCGGCGACCACGGTGACCAGCTTGCGGTCGAGGTGGTCGCCGATCCAGCCGACGAGCGGCGCTCCGGCCGTGCGAGCAAAGATCGACGCGAGCAGCACGAGCGAGGCGTCGCTCGCGCTCCCGGTCAGGTGCCAGGCGAGCGCGAGCAGCGCGATGTACCCCGCTTCGGCACCCGCCATGGAGATGCCACGGCTGGCGGCGATGCGGGCGACGTCGCGGCGTGCGTGACGATGCGTATGGTTCGTGGAACTGGATGTGGAGCGTTGCTCGGGGCGCATGATGCGTGCCTCGGATGCGACGCGACGCTACCCGGGGTCGTGGCAGGGCCGACGACTGCGCGCGGATAGGTGCGAAGGTGGAGAGGTGGAACGGACGGGTGGAGCAGCAGGGCGCGACGTCGGTCGCGCGAGGGAGTCGTCCCTCGGTCAGCTGGTCGTTGCTGCGCGCGGGGTGCGCGCAACGATTGCCTGGAGGCGAGTGCCTGCGGCAAGCGTCACTCCATGGAGCTTCGCGACGCCACCGACGACTGCCACCGTGTAGGTGCTGTCATTGGTGAAGGTGTCGCGGGGCGTTTCCATGAAGTGATCCTGTGTCCTGTGGTGCGGTGAACGGCCGACCCGTCGGGGCACGGCACGCTGGTCACTGTAGCGGCGGTTTCGGGGCCGCACAACCCCCGAGCTGTGAGTTCAGCCGCTTCGGGCCGTCGATTGGTTCACTACGTTGACCGATCGGGTACCCCGTCGAGGTATGTCTCCCGCTGAACCACGACGCGACCTCCAGCTCGTACGCGCACTCCGCGACATCGCGCCAGGCACCCCGATCCGCGAAGCGACCGATGACGTCATCCGTGGCCGCACGGGTGCGCTGTTCGTCATGGCCGACGCCGAAGACATCGAACCGGTGCTCTCGGGCGGCATCCGCATCGACGTCGAGTTCTCGCCGAAGCTCGTCTACCAGCTCGCGAAGATGGATGGCGCGATCGTGCTCGACCGGAGCGCGCGTCGCATCAAGTGGGCGAACGTGCAGCTCGTACCCGACCCGCAGATACCGTCGAGCGAGACGGGCACGCGCCACCGCAGCGCCGAGCGGACCGCGCGCCAGATCAAGGCGCTCGTGATCGCCGTCTCCGCCTCGCGTGACGTGGTCACGCTCTACACGAGTGACACGAGCTACCAGCTCGAACCGATCCGCTCGCTGCTCATCAAGGTCAACCAGGCGCTCGCGACGCTCGAGACGTACCGCATGCGACTCGACCAGGTGTCACACAGGTTGCTGTCGCGCGAACTCGCGGGCACGGCCACGCTCCTCGACGCACTCGTCGTGATCCAGCGCGCCGAGATGGCCAAGCGCATGGTGGCCGAGATCGAGCGGCACCAGGTGGAGCTGGGCCTCGAGGGGCGCCTCACCGAGATGCAGCTGCGTGAGTTGTCAGTTGGCGTGATGCCCGACCGCTCGGCGGTCGTGCGCGACTACATGGTCGACACCGACCCCGACACGCACCGCAAGATGCTCGACCGGCTCGGCCGCATCGGTGGCGAACGCCTGCTGCGGCTCGAGGACCTCGAGGTGCTGCTGGGCTACGACCGCGAGGTCAATCCCATCGACACGGTGGTGGAGCCGCGCGGCTACCGCGTGCTCAGCCGTATCCCCGGCCTCTCGCAGGTGCTCGTCGAGCGCCTCGTGCAGCACTTCGGTTCGCTCACGCACGTGCTCGCTGCAAGCCCGCGCGAACTCGCCGTCGTCTCGGGCCTCGGCCCCGTGCGATCACGTGAGGTCTACGACTCGCTGCGCCGCATGCAGACCTACTTCTCGCATCCGCAGCAGCAGTCGCAGGGCGGCCGCTAGCCGAGCCCTCCACGACGAGTCGAGCGCCGCGCCGGAGGACCTTCGGGCACGACGCTCGATCCGAACTCGCTGGTCGCTCAGGGCTGCAGCAGCAGCGCCGCGAACTCCTCGTCGGCGGTGTGCGGCTTCCGGGTCGGCGTGGCCGCGGTGACGGTCACCGATGTCACGGTTGCCTCGGCCGCCTCGTCGACGGCGTCGGTGAGGTGGTGGATGGCGTCGTCGAGCTCCTCGATCGAGGCGCTCAGCGTGGTCGTGAGCGGCGTGCTCAGTGCCGAGGATGCGGATTCCTCGACCTCCGCCGAGAATCGGTGTGCCGCCTCGAGCGCCTTCTGCTGACCGAAGGTCGGCACGGGGCGTCGCGTCGGCTGCTCGAGCGCCTCGACGATGCGCTTCACGGGAGCGACCTTGTCCATCTCGCGCACGGCATCCTCGAACTGCTGCAGCGCGTGCTGCATCGTGCGGGCGATCTCGTGGCGGACCGTGTCGAGCTTCTCGAGCTTCTGCTGCGAGACGTCGACGTCGGTCTCGAAGCGCAGGAACATGTCGCGCGCTTCCTCGCGCGCCGACTGCAGGATCATGTTCGCCTCGGCGCACACGCGATCCACGAGCTGCAGCGACCGCGCCTGGGCGTCGGCCTCGATCTCGTCAGCGCGCTCGCGCGCGGTGCGCTCCAGCTCGGCCGCCACCGAACGGGCACGTGTGACCTCGCTGTCGACATAGGTCGCCCGGTCGTTCCAGTAGCGCAGCTCGGCGCGGGCCCGCGTCAGGTCGTGGCGGGTCTCCGAGGTCTCGTGCTGGGCGTGCTGCAGGTCTTCGCGCAGGGTCTCGACGTGGGCCTCGAGGTCCGCGATGCGGGCCTCATTGCGGAGGAGTGCGTCATCGACCACGTCGACGTCGTAACCACGCAGGCGGCGACGGAACCGCGCACCTCGTTCGAAGGTGTCCATGGACGCGGGCGTCATGGTGGTGCTGGTAGTCGAGCGCTCGCTCATGAAGGTCCTTTCGGGCAGTACGGCTCGAATGATGTTCCCTCCGACAGCCCGACGAAAACGCAGTTGGCGCCATGTCACGTCGATCGGACGCACGCCGCGTCGCTGGCCGGTGCCCCTCGTCGGCCACACGCGGGTGCGCATGCGGCCACCGCCGCAGGATCGACCGTGCCACGCGGCCTCCCGGCCCGATGCTCTGGTGTCAGTCCCACTCCGGCACACCCCACCGGGTCTCGTTTTACTACTGATCCGACGGGGAATCTTGGAGTGGTGACGGTTAGACGCCAGACGTGCATCATCCAGCGGTTGGATGCGTTAGAATCTCACCTGTGAAACCCGGTCTTGCGAGTCGCAGCCCACGCTGCGCCATCCCCGCACTCGACGAGACCTGAAGGAGGAATGCTTGTGTTCGAGCTCGGCGACAAAGTGGTCTACCCACACCACGGTGCCGGAACGGTTGTCCAGAAGGAAACCAAGAATGTGCTCGGCGAGGACCGTGAGTACCTCACGATCCGCATCCTCCACAATGACATGACGGTCATGGTTCCTTCCGACAACGTCGACAAGGCTGGCCTGCGCAAGGTCATCGGCGAAGACACCGTGGAAGAAGTGCTCGGCGTGATCAAGGGCGGCGGCACCAACATGCCGAAGAACTGGAACCGCCGCTTCAAGCACAACCGCGACAAGATGAAGACCGGCGACATCTTCGAGCTGGCGGAGGTCGTTCGCAACCTCTCCATCCGCGACGGTGACAAGGGTCTCTCGACCGGCGAGAAGCAGATGTTCGGCAAGGCCAAGAAGATCCTGGCCTCCGAGCTCATGTACGCCAAGGACATGGACGAGGAAGCAGCCGACCTGTACCTCGACGACCTCCTCGACAAGATTGCCGAGACGCGTGTACCGGTCAAGGCGGGCGCAGCCGACGACGACGTCGATTTCGCCAGCGACGACGACTGAGTGAGCGAGCGTCGCGCATGAGCTTGCTCATGCACTGAGCTTCGTCCCAGGGGCGGCATCGGGCAACCGGTGCCGCCCCTGGTGTATCTCGGGGGAGCGGTGCGCGCAGCGGAAGCCGAGGTCGGCACGGGCGAAATCCCCGTGGTCGGGTAGGCTCCTGCCTACCTTGGTTCTCATCACCCGCATCGTGGCGGCCCTCATCCTGGGCGTCGCCGGTTACCAGCTCGGTCAGGCCACCAAGCTCGGCGAGCGCCTGCCCGGCTACGGCGAGGCTGCCCTCAACTTCGGCGTGCTCATCCTGCTCGGCGCGATCGTCGGCTGGTTCGTCGGCGGCATCGTCGGCAAGCTGCTCCTGCGCTACCTCGGTCGGTTCAACACCCGCGCCACCGATCGCTCCGGTCCCGAACTCGTCGTCGGCACCATCGGCCTCATCGTCGGGCTCGCGGTCAGCGCGCTCATCTCACTCCCGCTCTCGCAGCTCAAGCCGGTCGGGCCGTACCTGCTGCTCCCGATGACGCTGATCGTCGCCTACGTCGCTGCCGAGATCGCCGCCGCCAAGCACCGCGACATCCTCCGCCTCTTCAACGTGCATCCCGACGGCGACGAGGAGCAGTCGCATGCGCGCGCCAAGCTGCTCGACACGAGTGCGCTCATCGACGGCCGCGTGGCCGACGTCGCCGCGGCGGGCTTCCTCGAGGGTGAGCTCGTCGTGCCCGTCTTCGTGCTCGAGGAGCTGCAGAACATCGCCGATTCCTCCGACGACGTGCGCCGCGCACGCGGCCGCCGCGGGCTCGAGATGGTCACGCGCCTGCGCAAGGCCAAGCGCGTCACGACCACCGATGAGGATCCAGCGCCGAGCGCCCCCGTCGATGCACGCCTCGTGCGGCTCGCGGCCGCCCACGGCTGGTCGATCATCACCAACGACGTGAACCTCGCGAAGCTCGCCGAGGCCCAGGACCTCCCCGTGCTCAACGTCAACCGGCTGGCCAACGCGCTCAAGGTCGACCTCGTGCCCGGCGAGCGCCTCGACGTGAAGCTCGTGCGCGAGGGCAAGGAGGCCGGGCAGGGCGTCGGCTACCTCGACGACGGCACGATGGTCATCGTCGAGGGCGGCGGCGAGCAGCTCGGCAGCACGGTCGCGGTCGAGGTCTCGAGCATGCTCCAGAGCCCGACCGGCAAGCTCGTATTCTCCAAACTGGCAGGACCCACATGACGCACGGCTTCAACGACGACGACCTCATCGACGAGGTTGCCGTGATCATCGTCGCCGCCGGCGCGGGCACCCGCCTCGGCGCCAAGCGCCCGAAGGCCCTCGTCGGGCTCGCCGGCGAGGCGATGCTGTCGCACTCGCTGCGCGCGTTCGAGCAGCACTCGGCGGTCGACTCGATCATCCTCGTGGTGCCCGAAGACTGGATCGGACCGGTCGAGGTGCTCGTCGAAGACCTGGGCTGCGACAAGGTCTCGTCGATCGAGGCGGGGGGAGCTTCGCGCGCAGCCAGCGTCGTCGCGGGCCTGGCCGCGGTCGCCGATCGCCGCGGCACAGCCGTGCTCGTGCACGACGCCGCGCGCCCGCGCGTGCCCTCGTCGCTCGTCGATCGCGTGCTCGCGCCGCTGGCCGAGGGGTGGGATGGCGTCGTGCCGGGCCTGCCCGTCGCCGACACCATCAAGGTCATCGGCGAGGGTGGCGCGGTCACCGCGACCCTCACGCGCGACCAGCTGAGCGCGGCCCAGACGCCGCAGGCCTGTCGAGCCAGCGCCCTGCACGCAGCACTGCGCGACAAGTCGGAGGAGGAGCTCGCGGCCTTCACCGACGACACGCAGGCGATCGAGCTCAACGGCGGTCGCGTGCGCATGGTCGTGGGCGACACCCGCACGATCAAGATCACCACCGCCGACGACCTCGCAGCCGTCGAGCGCGCGCTCCAGCCGATGCCCCAGGTGCTCGCCGTGACCCAGGTCGACGGCGCGACCCACGCGCAGGGCGACATGGATTCCGACAGCGAGCACCCCGACGACCTCGTCGAGCTCGATGCCGACGACCTCGCAGGCACCGAGTCGTGAGCGACGCGGTCAGCGACGTCACCCGGCTCCGTGTCGGCACCGGCTTCGACGTGCACGCCTTCGAGGAGGGCGGTCGGCTCGTGCTTGCGGGCGTCGAGATCCCGCACACCCACGGCCTCGTCGGTCACTCCGATGCCGACCTCATCGCCCATGCCGTGACGGATGCGCTGCTCGGCGGCGCGGGCCTGGCTGACATCGGCGAGTACTTCCCCGCGGAGGCGGTCGCTGCGGGCGCCGATTCGATGGGCCTGCTCGGGCAGATCGTCGACCTCCTCGACGAGCGTGGCTGCGAGATCGTCAACGTCGACTGCGTCGTCGCGATGCAAGCGCCCAAGCTCGCACCGCACCGCGACGCGATGCGCACGAGCCTCGCTGCCGTGCTCCGCGCCGACGTCGACCGCGTCACCGTGCGCGCGTCGACCACCGACCACCTCGGCTTCATCGGCCGCCGCGAAGGCGCTGCAGCGATCGCGACCTGCCTGGTGCTGCGCGGCGCCTGAGCCGCACGGAGTGCCGTCGTCAGGGCTCGATGCCGACGATCGGCGTGTCACCCGTGACGACCTCGAACTGGCGGCGCTTGCCGGCCCCTGAGGTGATGAGCTCCGCGATGAGCGCAGCGACGTCGGCGCGGGGGATCGAACCGCGCTCCACCGTGTCGCCGACCGTCACCAAACCGGTCGGCTCGTCGTCGGTGAGACCGCCGGGCCGGATGATGGTCCAGCTGCAGTCGCGCTCCCGTACGTACTCGTCTGCCTCGGCCTTGGCGGTCTTGTAGACCTCCCAGCCGTCATCGGATTCGGGGTCGTGGTCGTCGATGCCGATCGCCGAGATCACGAAGATGCGGTCGACGTCGGCGCGCTCGGTCGCGTCGGCCAGCAGGATCGCACCGTCGCGATCGACGGTCAGCTTGCGCGCGTTGCCACTGCCCGGGCCCGCGCCGGCCGCGAACACCGTGGCGTCGGCACCGACCAGGTACTCGGCCAGCTCCTCCTGGTCGATCGACTCCAGGTCGAGCACGAGCGGCGTTGCGCCGTCGGCCTCGAGGTCGTCGACCTGCTCCGTCGTGCGGATGATGCCGGTCACCTTGTGCCCGGCCTGCGTGAGTTGGCGAGTGAGGAGGCGCGCGATCTGGCCGTGCCCGCCTGCGATGACGATCTTCATGCGAGGGTTCATGCCCGGTCATGAAGCCAGCACGCATGCCGATGCGTGTAACGCTTTTCCACCGCCCACGGCAATAGGTGGCATGACTGCCATGACGACGAGCTTCGCACCCGACCTTCGCCGACCCGACGCCGACCTGGTGCGGGCCTCGCTGTCGGGCGATCGGGAGGCGTTTCGCCTGCTGTTCGAACGGCACGTCGGGGCGGTCCGCGCCTACCTCGTCGCCCGGCTCGGTCCCGACGCGGCCGACGACGCGGTGGTCGAGACGTTCACCGCTGCATGGGGCGCGCGCGCGAAGTTCCGGCTCGATGCCGACAGTGCGCGCCCGTGGCTGTACGGGATCGCGACCGTGCAGGCGAAACGTCATCGCAGCGCAGAGCAGGATTGGCACCGCGCCTCGCTGGCCGAACGGCGGCTGGCACTTGCCGAGTCGCCACCCGAACCGCACGATCCACCCGAGCTGAGCCGCGAACTCGCCGTCGGTCTCGCGCAGCTCCGCCCCTCGGAGCGGGAGATCCTGCTGCTCGTTGCGCTCGGAGACCTGACCGTCGCGATGGCCGCTCGTGCTGCCGGCATCACCGCCGTGGCTGCCCGCATCCGACTCCACCGGGCGCGCAAGGCGCTCACGCCCATCCTCACCGCTGCCGCATCAGGAGACCTCCATGACCACTGACCGCACCGAAGCGTTCGCTGCACGGATTCGTGTCCACGTCGACGTCGAAGAGCTCGATTCGCTGCACCGCGACGAGCTGTGGGAACGCGTCGACCGCGCGACTCGACACGAGGCCGTTCGGACTGCTCGTTGGGCACCACGGCCCGTGCGCACCATGTTGGTCGCCGCAGCTGCGATGCTCGCGCTCAGCGGTATCGCGATCGCACAGACCGATGCGGTCAGCCGCATCTTCGGGGCCGACGAACCCGTGGCCAACAAGGTCGACCAGCTTCGCGACCCCGACGGCGAGCGCGCCACGGCCACGGAATACCGGTCGCTGGTCGAGAGCACCCTCGCGCCCGACGAACAGGGGCGGCCCACCGTGCCGACCATCGACCTCGCGGGCGCCGACCAATCGCGGGTGCTCGTCGACGAGCCCACCCTGGGACGTGCGATCGCGGCGCCCACGATCGACGGCTCCGACTGGTGCTACCTCATCTCGTTCCCGGTCATCGACGGCTACCAGCCGGTCGGTGGCGGGTGCGGCGGCAACATCGGCCCGAGCGGGGTCAACGTGATGGTCCAGAACGGAGACCTTGACCGCGAGGGCGCGCGCATCGCGTCGGTGACGGCACCCGCACCGGTCGTGCCGTCGCCCGACGGACCTTCGGTCGATCCCCATCCCACGGCCGGCGCGTCAGCTCCTGGGGCCCCGGCACCCGACCTGCCAGCGATTCCACTCATGAGCGTGCACCGGGAGGGTGGGCCCGCAGACAACCGCGTCTACGGCATCGCGTCCGACGACGTCACCCGCATCGAGGTCGAGTTCGCCGATGGCACCCGCGCACCGGTTCGGCTGGTCGACAACGTGTTCATCTGGACCTCCGGGAGCCGGATCCCGGTCACGCTGCACTCGTGGCGTGGTGCGCGCGAGAACGTTCAGTCGGTCGCGCTCGACTGACCGTCACGGCGGCAGGAGCAGCTCCCCATCGTCGCCACCCTGACGCGCGAGGCCGTCCTTGATGAGAGTCTCGGCGGCTTCGACGTCCTCGCCGAAGTCGCCGTGCCCGTGGTCGGTGATCGCGCGCAGGAGGGCGCCGCGGCGCTGGCGCATGCTGCCGGCATACGACTTCTGGCGGGGAGAGGCGATGACCTCCTCGGTGCCGGCGGAGGGGCACAGCTCGCGCACCGGGCACATGTCGCAGAGGGCGCGGGCGCGGCAGGCGGTCTGGCCGAGCTCCATGACGGCCGAGCCCCAGTGCCACGCGCGCTCGGCGAGGAGCGGGTAGTCGGCGGCGACGGGCGGCCCCTCGGGAAAGCAGCGGGCCAGCACGCGGCGCGTGTTGATGTCGGGCGGCACGATCGGTTCCTCGTCGGCGAAGCAGCGCAGCGCGGCGTCGGTGTAGGGGCCGACGCCGGGCAGCTCGGTGTAGTCGTCGGGCCAGCCGCCGAGCTCGACGAGGCGCTGCGCGGTGAGCCAGAGGTTGCGGGCGCGGCGTGGGTAGCCGAGGCCCTGCCAGAGCACGAGCAGTTCGCCGAGCTCGGCGCGCGCGAGATCGGCCGGTTGCGGGAACCGATCGAGGATCGCCTCGATGAACACCGCCGCGCGGGCGATCTGCGTCTGCTGGGAGCAGACCTCCGAGACGAGCACCACCCAGCGGTCGCGCGTGTGGCGCCAGGGCCAGTCGCGGCCCTCGCGGTCGAACCAGTCGAGCAGTTCGAGCGCGAGGTGCGGGGGTTGGGGGGAGCTGGTCACGCAGCGATCCTAGGTGGTGGGGGCTGGCCAGGCGGTGTGGGTGCGCCATTGATGCGTACTCACCAAGGCGCTGACGCCACTGCACCTATGTGCAGCTGGTGTCACGAAGGACGTTCGTTTCGTGCCAGCCGCAGTTCGAACGGCGCGCGCGTGGCACCGAATCAGCCTTGGTCGTGACGTGAGCTGCACACAGGTGCACTGATGTCATGGCCCTGCGAGATGGCCCGGCGAGCACGAACTGGCCTCGCAGTGCGCGCGGGGGTGCGCGGCTCGACGCGCGCGACGCGAGCGGCGAGTGGCTCGACGCGCGGCGGGGTAGCCTTGGTGCGTGACAGCTTCCCCGACCAGCGAGCGCCCCGTGCGCGTGCGCTTCGCGCCGAGCCCGACCGGCGCCCTCCACCTCGGCAGCGCGTTCGTGGCGCTCGCCAATGCGGCCTATGCGCGCGCAACGGGCGGCACCCTCGTGCTGCGCATCGACGACACCGACCGGGAGCGCTCGACCGAGGAGCACGCGCTCGACCTGGTGCGACTGCTGCGGTGGCTCGACATCGGGTGGGACGAAGGTCCGCTCTACCAGCACGAGCGCGGTGACGTGTATGCCGAGGCGCTCGACGCACTGCGGGGCACCGGTTCCTCGTACCCCTGCTTCTGCACCGAGGCGCGGCTGGCACAGCTGCGCGAGCAGCAGGTCGCGCAGGGCGAGCCGCCGCGCTACGACGGCCGCTGCCGCATGCTCCCGCCCACCGAGGTTGCGAAGAGCCTCGCGGCAGGTGCGCCGCACGTGCTGCGACTGGCGCTTCCGGCCGGTCGCGACGTGGTCGTCGACGACCTGCTCCACGGACCGGTCACGGTGCCTGCGGGCGCCTACGGTGACCCCGTGCTCCGCCGCGCCGACGGCTCGGTCGGCTACCTGCTCGCCACCGTCGTCGATGACGCCGCACTCGGCATCACGCACGTGCTGCGCGGCGACGACCACCTGACCAACACCGCCCGCCAGGTGCTGCTGTTCGAGGCGCTCGGCGTGGAGGGCGATCGGCTTCCCCGCTTCGCCCACCTGCCGCTGCTGCGCGATGGGACGGGGGCGAAGCTCTCCAAGCGGGCGCCGCTCGGCACGCTCGACGAGCTGGTCGACGCGGGGTACCTGCCGGTCACCGTGCGACGGTACCTGGCGGAGCTGCTCGGGCAGGAGGCCGTCGACCTGCTCGCACCGGGCGCGGCGCCGTTCCAGTTGCCGCTGGTGGGCACCGGCGCCCCGCGCGTCGATCGCGCGCGGCTGGATTCGCTCGGCCGGCAGGACGTGGCACGGCTCCCCATCGACGAGCTGCTCGACGGAGTGGGCGGCACCTTCGACCGCGTGGCGGCGGAGTCGCTGGTGCGCGAGCTGGCCGGGGCGAGCGCGACGACGGTGCAGCTGCGCGGGGAGCTTCGGGTCGTGTTCGACGGGCCGGGCACGGGCGACCTCGACGTCATCCTGGGGGATGCGGCTCCTGACTCCGCGACACGTGCAGGCTTCGAGATCGCGCTCGCCGCCGCGGCGACCTGGCTGCGCGACCTGGTCGAGCTCGAGGAGCACGGCGACCTCGCGAGCGCCGATGCCGCGGTTCGGGCCCAGACCGCCGTGCGCGAGTTCCGGTCGATCGCGAAGCAGAACGGCGCGCCGCTGCGCAGCCTGCTGCACCCGTTGCGCCTTGCGTGGACCGGTCGCGACAGCGGGCCCGGGCTCGACCTCATACTGGCAGCGATCGGCCCGCGCGACGCGCTCGGCCGGGTGCAGCGCGCACGAACGGTGCTCGAAGGAATCCCCGCAGGTGGCGGAGAACGTCAGCACGGGTAGGGACGAAGGATGACGACGATGCAGATGCAGGTGTACGACACGGCGACGCGCAAGAAGCAGCCGCTGCTGGCCCCCGGGTCGAACGAACTCTCGATCTACGTGTGTGGGCCGACGGTGTACGACCACATCCACGTCGGCAACGCGCGCACGTTCGCGATGTTCCAGGCGCTGGTGAACTACCTCCGTTTCTCGGGCGTGAAGGTGCGACACGTCTCCAACATCACCGATGTCAATGACAAGATCTATGCCGCCGCGCGCGAGCAGGGCGTCTCGAGCACCGACCTCGCCGCGAAGGCGACGGCGTGGTACATCGAGGACACGAACGCGCTGGGCCTCGGGCGACCCGACGTCGAGCCGACCGCGAGCGCTGCGATGGCGGACATCATCCGACTCATCGAGGACCTCGTCAGCAAGGACCTCGCCTACGAGGCGCAGGGTGACGTCTACTTCCGCGTGGCGCGCTACGAGGCCTACGGCAAGCTCTCGAACCGCTCGCTCGACGACATGATCGCCGGGTCGCGCGACGACCTCGACGCCGGCGCCGGCAAGCAGGATCCGCTCGACTTCGTGCTCTGGAAGGCGACGAAGGACGATGAGGACACCCACTGGGATTCGCCGTGGGGCAGGGGCCGACCGGGCTGGCACATCGAGTGCTCCGCGATGGCCGAAGCGGAGCTCGGCGCCGACTTCGACGTGCACGCGGGCGGTCTCGACCTGCTCTTCCCACACCACGAGAACGAGGTCGCGCAGTCACGCGGCGCGGGCCATGGCTTCGCGCGCCTGTGGATGCACGGCGGCCTCCTCGAGGCTGGCGACGGCGCGAAGATGTCGAAGAGCCTCGGCAATTTCGACAAGCTCCACGACGTCCTCGAACGCGGTGTTCCGGGCTGGCAGCTCGTGCTCATGTACCTCGCCGCGTCGTATCGCAGCCCGCTCGCCTGGGGTGAGCAGGGGCTCGAGCAGGCCGCAGCGCTCGGCAACCGCATCACCGAGACCCTGCGCCGCAGCGAGCGCTACCTCGCCACGGTCGAGACGCGCGGCACGGGAAGCGACGAGTTCTCCGAATCCGAGCGCGAGTGGGAGGGCATGCACGAGGCCCTGCGCGACGACTTCAACACCGCCGAGGCGCTCAAGGAGCTCAACGGCGTGATCTACGACCTCAACACCGACGTCGACGAGCACGCGACGCCGCAGCTGGTGCGCAACAAGCGCCGGGCGATCACGGAGTTCCTCGAGGTGTTCGGGCTGCGGGCGCTCATCCCGGAGGATGTCGACGTGACGGCCGAAGCGCAGTCACTGGTGGAGCAGCGCGACCTCGCGCGGACGAAGAAGGACTGGGCCGAGAGTGACCGACTGCGCGACGAGCTGATCGCGCTCGGATATGTCGTGCGTGACACGTCGGAGGGCACCGACCTGCTGACCGGCACCGGCGACGCCGGACATGGCGACGAGGATTCAGCGCGCGACGAGGGCGACGACGACCCCGAAGCCGTCGTCGACATCGACCTCGACGACGACGAGCCGGCCGACGTGGTCGAGCCGGAGCCCGCAGGTGGCTGAGCAGCCCCGCGGGCGTCGCCCCAAGCCCAAGGGCAAGCCGAGCGGAGGCTCCAACCGCGGCTACGAGCCGCCACGCCCGCAGCGCGCCCGCCACCAGGAGCGTGCCGCCGAGCCCGCTGCCAGCGCCGCGCCCCGCACACCCGGCGATGCGCCCGCAGGATCGATCGACCCCGAGCTGCTCGTCTACGGCCGCCATCCCGTGCGCGAAGCGGTGCGCGGTCGCCGCAAGGTGCTGCGCCTCCACGCCACGCCCGCGGCCCTCGCCGACATCGGACCCGAGGTGCTCGACGCGCTTCGCGCGGACGGCGGCACCGTCACCGAGGTCGCTGAATCCCGTGCCCTCGACGCACTCGCCGGCACCTACGATCACCAAGGTGCGGTCGCCGAGACCAACCCCTTCGCCTATCTCAACCTCGAGCAGCTGCTCACGCGCGCCCGCAAGACGGGCACCGAGCCGCTCATCTTCTGCCTCGACCAGGTCACCGATCCCCACAACCTCGGCGCCATCGCCCGCGTCGCCGACGCCTCCGGCGCGACCGGCATCCTCGTGCCCGAGCATCGCTCCGCGCGCGTCACCGGAGCCGCGGTGAAGGCCAGTGCCGGCGCCCTCGAGCACGTGCTCGTGGCACGCTGCACGAACCTCGCCGACGCGATCAAGGAGACCAAGGGCAACACGATCTGGGCCTATGCCGCCACCGAGCACGGCACGCGCGACTACTCCGAGGTCGACCTCGCCGGAGGCACGCTGCTCATCCTCGGCGCCGAAGGACCCGGCATCCGGCCGCGCGTGCTCTCGATGTGCGACGAGCAGGTTCGCATCCCGATGGCCGGACAAGTCGCATCGCTCAACGTCGCCACCGTCGCTGCGATCCTCGGCTTCGAGGCCGTGCGCCAACGCCGGGCCGCCGCCAGCTCATGAGCCCCGAGCGACTCGTGGTGCTCGTCGACGGCTCGAACGTCACCCACCGCGTGGCGCGGGCTGCAGCGATCGACGTCGCCGACAGCCAACGCATGTTCGTCGACCAGGTCTGCAGTTGGGGAGCCGGACTCGGCAACGACGTCGTCATCACCTTCGATGGCGCGGGCCCGTACGGCGCCGGCGACCGCCAGGTCACGCCCGAGGTGGTGGTCGTGGGCACGGGTGACAGCGACGCCGACAGCATCCTCGAACAGCGATCGCGCAGCCTGCGCAAGGCAGGCCGACGCGTGTGGCTCGTGACCGACGACGTGGCACTGCGTCGCGTGGCGGGGGCGGGCGCCGACCGCATCACCGCGGGCGTCGACTTCCTCGAGCTGCTCCAGCTCGACGAACGCCAGAACCGGCAGGCTGCCACCGAGCGTCCGGCGAGCGCCGCGCCGCCACGCGACACCCGCGTGACCGACGGGCTCGACGCCGCGACCTGGGCGAAGCTCGAACGGCTCAGGCGCGGGGATTCCTGACCGACCGTTCGCCTCCCTGATCGTGTGCTCATCGGCGGCAACCACCCCGTCGACGTCGAACCCGCTTGTCCTGCATCCGCTTGGGTGGGTACACTCCTCGCGAAGTCTCGACATGGAGTCGAGGGTGAGGGTTCGGAACCCTCGTCCACGACCTGAGGCTTTGCACGAAATACCTGCTGTGGGGCTGGTTTTCGTGGCTGGGGGAAACGGTGCGACGAGCCGCGGCAGGATGCTCGCGATTCGGTGGGAGGTACGTATGGCTGTCAGTGAACGACGTCACGATGGTGAGCGACATACACGCAGTTACCTGCGGATGATCGCTGACCTCGACGAGCAGCGACTCGTCGATCGCGCACGCCGGGGTGACTCCAAGGCGCTCGACCAGCTCATCAAGAAGTACCTGGGCTTCGTGCGCATGAAGGCATCGAGCTACTTCATCGCTGGTGGTGACGCTGACGACCTGCTGCAGGAAGGGCTCATCGGGCTCTACAAGGCAGTTCGCGACTACCGTCGCGACAAGGAAGCCAGCTTTCGCTCCTTCGCCGAGCTCTGCATCACCCGCCAGATCATCACGGCGATCAAGACCGCCACGCGCAACAAGCACGTGCCGCTCAACTCGTACGTGTCGTTCAGCCACACGCCGGCCGGCCGTGACGTCGAGGTCGACTGCACCATCGGCGACTGCCTGCCCGGCAGCGAGATCGATGATCCGGCAGTGCACGTCGTCTCGACCCAGGAGCTCGCGAGCCTCGTGGAGCACATGACCACGCGCCTGAGTCCCCTCGAGGCCGACGTGCTGACCGGCTACCTCGAGGGCCGCTCCTACGAGTTCATCGCCGAGAAGGTGGGCGTCGATCCCAAGACCGTCGACAACGCCCTCCAGCGCGTGAAGCGCAAGGTCGGCGAGCACCTCGAGAGCCGCCGCATCCCCAACTAGACGAGGCGGCGTGACTGCGGCGTGGCCCGTGCGGGCACGTATCCGATCGTGAGCGAGCCGCAACAGCCCAAGCCAGACGACCTCGACCTCCGCCTGCCCGGACGTCGCAGCGTGCCGGCCGACCAGGTCGAGTGGCGTGCGACCACCAGCGGCGGCCCCGGCGGCCAGCACGCGAACAAGACGGCTTCACGTGTCGAGGTGGTCGTACAGATCGACGCACTGCCACTGACGCCGCACGAGAAGGCGCGCCTCTACGAGGTGTTGGCGGCACGCATCACGGGAGCGGGCGAAGTCACCGTCGGTGCCGCGGACGAGCGCAGCCAGCACCGCAATCGCCGTATCGCGCTCCGCCGGATGGAGCGCCTGCTCTCCGACGCGTTGCGGCCGCCCCGCCGCCGGATCCCCACCAAGGAGTCCTACGGGGTGAAGCTGCGAAATGCGCAGTCGAAGCAGCACCTGTCACGCCGTAAGACCTCGCGCTCCCAGCGGTGGGATGAAGAGGGCGACTGACATGCCCGCACCCTGCGTCGCCGATGTCAGGCGGTCGACAGCGGTAAGCTGAATGCGAACACCGAGCCCGTGGGCTGGTTGGGCTCGTACCACGCGTCGCCTCCACCGGCGCGAGCGAGGCCGCGCACGATGCTCAGGCCGAGACCCGTGCCCTCGATGCCCGCGTCGCTGTGGCTCCGGGCGCGCGAGAACTCCTCGAAGAGCGTGGGGGCGACGTCGGCCGGAACGCCGACCCCGTGGTCGCGCACGCGGACGGACGCGAGGCCATTGTCGACGCGTCCCTCGACCACGATCGGGTCGGAACCGTACTTGAGCGCGTTGGTGACGTAGTTGACCAGCATCTGTTCGAGGTGGTCGCGGTCGGCCACGACCGTCAGCTCGCGCGGCACGTCGATGGTGACGCGGTGGTCGAGGTTGCCGAGGTCGCCGACCACGAGCCGAATCGCCCGATCGAGGGGCAGCTCCTCGGGCCGCGCCGCGATGACCCCTGACTCGATGCTGCTCAGCACGAGCAGGTTGTCGACGAGGCGGGCCAGTCGACGTCCCTGGTCGTCGATGATGCCGAGGAACTTGAGGCGGTCGGGCTCGTGGATGTCATCCCAGCGATCACGAAGCGTGGTGGCGAATCCCGTGATCGACGCGAGCGGGGTGCGAAGTTCGTGCGAGGCCATGGCGACGAACCGGCTCTTGAGCCGGTCGAGCTCGGTGAGCTGCTCGACGATGAGCTGTTCGCGTGCGAGCGCCGCGTGCAGCTCGTTGCTGATGCGCCCGCGCTCGACCGCGTAGCGAATCGCGCGCTCGAGGCCGGCACGATCCACGGCTCCCTTGCGCAGGAAGTCCTGTGCGCCCGTCGCGACCGCCCGCATCGCGACGGCCTCGTCGCTGAGACCGGTGAGCACGATCACGGGCGGGCAATTCGGCACGCGGGCCATGAAGCGTTCGCAGCTGTCGAGACCCGAGGCGTCGGGAAGCGACAGGTCGAGCAGCGCGATGTCGACCGGCTCGCGGATCGCATGGTCGATCGCGGCGTCGAGCAGCGGCTCGTGGATGATGTCGTAGTGCGTCGCCGCATCCACCTCGTCGCGCAGGTAGGCCCGTATGAGGGCGACGTCGCCCGGGTTGTCCTCGAGGAGCAATACGCGGAGCCGGTCAGTCATGCACGGGCAGCTTCACGATGGAGAACCAGAATTGCTCGATGGCGGCGACGACGTCGACGAACTGCTCGAAGTCGATCGGCTTGGTCACGTAGCAGTTCGCGTGCAGGTCGTAGCTGCGTGCGATGTCGTTCTCAGCCTCGGAGGAGCTGAGCACCACGACCGGGAGCGAGCGCAGGGCCGGGTCGCCCTTGAGCTCCCTGAGCACGTCGAGCCCGCTGAACCCGGGCAGGTTGAGGTCGAGGAGCACGAGGTCGGGGCGGGACGCACCTGCGTATTCCCCCTCGCGGCGGATCCGCTGCAGTGCCGAGACCCCGTCGTTGACGACGGAGAGGTTGTTCACGAGCTTGGCGGCCGCGAGCCCCTCGCGTGTCAGTCGCACGTCACCGGGGTTGTCCTCGACGAGGAGGATTTCGATCGGGCGCATCTCGAGGCTCATTCCGTCGCGTCTTCCAGGGTGAAGGTGAAGGTAGCACCTTCGCCGATGGTTCCCGTGGCCCGGATCTTGCCTCCGTGGCGTTCGACGATGCGCGCGCAGATCGAGAGCCCGATGCCGGTGCCCTCGTAGTCGGTACGTCCGTGCAGGCGTTGGAACATGCGGAAGATGCGTTCGGCGTGGCGCGGGTCGAACCCGATGCCGTTGTCGGTGACCGTGACCTGCACGCCGATCGGTTCGTCGTTGGGTCGGGAGCTGATGCGCACGACCGGTGCCCGTTCCGGCGAGCGGTACTTGAGCGCATTGCCGACCAGGTTCACGAACAGGCGATCGAGCTGGCCCGCATCGCCGTGCACCACCGGGAGCGTGTTGGTGCGTTCGACCGTTGCCCCCGCTTCCTCGATGCGGCCGTGGAGCGTGGCCAACGCGCGATCGAGGCTCGCCTCGAGGTCGACCTCGTCGAACCGTCGACCGCTCGTCTCGACCCGCGAGTATTCGAGCAGGTCGTTGACCAGCTGCTGTGCGCGTTCAGCACCGTCGACGATGAATCCGAGCAGCTCGTTGGCGTCGCCGTCGAGCGCCCGGGCGTGTCGTTGCTGCAGGAGCTGCGAGAAGCTGCGGATCATGCGCAACGGCTCCTGCAGGTCGTGGGAGGAGACGTACGCGAACTGCTCCAGTTCGCGGTTCGAGCGTTCGAGTCGGTCGTTGCTGCGCGCCAGCTCGGCGTTGAGTTCCTCACGCTTGCCTGCCTCCACCGCGATGAGCTGCTCCGCAACCCGCGCCCGCTCGAGCGTTCGCTGCACCGC
>JAOPYW010000250.1 GCA_025964405.1 Thermoleophilia bacterium
CCCGGCCTGTGCGGGCCCGACCACCGCGTAGTCATGCACCTCGCGGTCGGCGAAGATGTTGATCGCGCCGGTGTTCGCATCGGACGGCTTGAACATGACGAGCGCGCGATTCTTGAGACCCGCCTCGACGACGGCGGTGGGCTCGAGGTTCCCCGGCGAACCGATGCCGTGGTACGACGGGATCTCCTTCGAGACCCAGCGGTCGGTATTGGCGCCGCTGCTGGCCGGGAGCCCGAGCAGCTGGTAGCCGCCCGCGGGCAGGTCCTGGAAGATGGCGAGCCCGGCATCGATCTTGGCAGAGCTGCTCGACCACGTCTGCCCCGTGGTGGTGTTGCGCACCTGGAAGGAGAACGACGCCGGAGCGATGCGCTGCATCATCACGAAGGGTGATCGGTTCACCGGATCCTTCGGCAGGCCGGCGATCCAACCGAACGCCGGTACGCAGCCTTGGCGGGGAACCGGCGGGCAGCCCGCGATCTCGACACCGCTGGCTCCGCTCAGGCCGCAGCCCTGGATCGACATGCGCTCGTCGACCTGGTTCGTGACGCGACAGAACTCGACGGCGAGGGAGCCCGTCTGCTCGCGACCGCGACGATCGATCGTCGTGGTGAGGTCACGGGTCATCTTGGCCGGCGTCGAGTCGTAGCGCGTCGCCACGGCGGCCCCGACGCGGATGCGGATGTCGACCTTGAAGAAGTCGGGAATCACCCCGTCCTTGTCGAGCTGGCCCTTGAGGTCGACGTCGCTGTCGATGGCCTGCGCACGGGCCCAGACGAGCTCGACGGCCGCGGGGCTGCTCGAGGTGCCGATGCCCTTGAGGATGAGCGAATCGGGCTTCACGGCATCGGTGACGTCACAAAACGCGGTCAGGTTGCGGCACGCGGGGCGATCCATCCACGCACGGTTGGTGGCGATGTCCTCCTGCACCTGCAGGCCCGTGGCGGTGATCGCAGCCTGCAGCTTCGCCGCACCACGCAGCTTGCTGCCGCCCACCGAGGCGAGCGTGACGGCGGTCACGACGGCGCCCAACACGATCACCGCGATGACCACCTCAACGACGGTGAATGCATGCTCGTTCCTGTGGGCGCGGCTCAGATGCATGGAGCCTTCGCGGTGTCGAGCGTGAACGTCGAGCCCGTCGATCGGAAGCAGTCGAGGTCGGCCTGCGCGAACGTGGTGACCTCCCAGTCAGCAGCGGTCGGGTAGAGGGGCGGCGGATTGTCGTACAGCGACGGCAGGTAGGAGTACTGGCGCACGGCGTACCCGGCCTTGTTGGCCGGCTGGTTCATGAGCGGCGGCAGGTGGCCCGCGATGGAGCCCTGGATGGTCGCCGCCGCCGGGCAGGTGTAGCCACCCTGGGTCGGGAACGGGGTGCGCCACGTCGGGTTGATCGAGACCAGGCCGCTCATCGACACGATCGCGCCGCGAAACAGCACGCCACACGACGGCGCGCGCTCGTTGAACAACAGGTCGCCCTCTGCCACGGCGCCGAAGCTCGACGTAGCCACGGTGCCCGATCCGACCACCCCGCCGTTGTCGATCATGATCGACGGCGGTTGCCCCGTACCAAAGTCGTCGCTCGCGGCACCGGTCACGGCCGATGCGGTGACGAGCATAGCCCGGGCGTTCGCGCCGAGCGTGCCGCTGAGGTGCGCGTTGCCGGCGAGCACGATGACCGCGCCCTGCTTGTCGGTGGCCCGGTCACCGGTCACCGCGGCGCTGACGCTGCCGACGCCGGAGACGGTGACGGTCGAACCGCTCAGGAACACGTTGTGGTCGGTCGTGTCGCGTGTGCACAGCATGTTGACGCTCGGGTGCGCGCCCGTCTCGCAGATCGTGCGGAGCGAATTGGCGAGGTCACGGGCGCGCAGGATGTTGACGCGGGGTCCGGAGTTGGCCTTCGACTGGGCGCCGCACGCCCCGGGCTTGATGTTGCCCTTCGAGGTCGTCAGGCGCGACGCCGCGGAGCAGGTCACCCCTGCCGACACACGCAGGCGGTCGTTGCCCCATGCCTGGTACTGGTTGAAGAACGACGTCTGGTAGCCGTTGGAGTGGATGCGTCCGTTGACCGTGGCTCCCGGCAGGATCGAGATCGGGCCGTCGAAGAGCATCTCGTAGTCGGCGAACCAGCCCGGTCGCATCTCGACGCGGTAGATGATCGGCTTGGAATCGACCTTGGTGACGGTCGACTGCGTCCAGGCACGCACGTAGACGACGACGCGACCGCCGCGCGTCACGCCCCACGTCGGGAGCTTCACCGAGAACACCTGCCAGTAGCCGGTCGCGCCGTTGCTCGCGGGCTGGCGCACCGTGAACTGCCCCCACGCGGGAACGCGGGCCGTGTCGATGTTGCCGAGACCGTTGGCCAGCGAGGAGTTCGGCACGACCTGTCCGCCGGCCTGCGCCGCATACCTCACGAGCGTCGCCTGGTCGGGCACGAACCCGTTGAACTCGTTCGAGTCGAGGGAGCTGTAGGCGGCTGCGAGCACGGTGCTCGCGGTGCGGGCGACCTCCTGCGACGCGGCATCCTCCTGCACGGCACGGGCGCCGTCGCGCGACGACATGGCCGACCCGATGATCGCGATGACGACGAGCGACGCGAGCACCACGAGGATGATGGCCGCGAGGAGCGCCATGCCTGATTCACGATCGCGCGCCGCCGGCCTCAGCATCCCAATGCTCCTCGGTAGGTCTGCGTGTCGCGCGAGCGCACTTCTGCGGTGATGGATCCCTCGGCCACGGCCGCACTCGATCCGCGCACGGCGGCAGACATCAGGTCGGCGTGTACGGCGACGACCCAGCGCCGCTGCTGCTGCGGCACCGAGGTGACGCGCCACGGTGCACAGTTGGAGCTGGCACCCGGCGCACCGGGGCAGCCGGCGCAGATCATGTCGTAGCTGAAGGGCGACTGGTTGATGCCCGGCACCGCGGTGTCGGCGCGCATGAGCGTGCGGGTGCCGAGGTTCCCGGAACCACATCCAGCCCCGGCTCCGACGCGGCGCTCGATCGTGAAGATCTTGCCGACGAGCTTGGCCTCCCACGTGATGCACTCGTAGCCGGCCGACGCGGGGTCGACGTCGGCCCGCACCTGCAGGAGCTTCGGGGTCGCAGTGACGACGTCGTCGATGTCGAGTGGGCCGACGCTCGTGGGGTCGGTGCTGTAGGCCACGTCGTTGAGGCGCACGGCATCCTCGAACTCACCCGGGTCGCGGAGGCGGTAGCTCGCTCGGTCGGCGGTCACGGCGCGGGCAACGTCGTCGCGCAGGGCGGCCGAGGTGCGCTCGATGGCCGCGTCGCTCAGTGCGCCCGTTCGAGCAGTCGCTGAGCCGCTGACGGCGTGCATCACGATCGACGTCACGATGCCGGCGGCGATCGCGAACAGTACGGTTGCGATCAGCACTTCGATCATGGTGAACGCACCTTGGCCAGTCGGAGACCGGAAGGTGGGGGCGCACGGGCGACGGCGCATTGCCA
>JAOPYW010000258.1 GCA_025964405.1 Thermoleophilia bacterium
CTCGGCGCCGCCGGTCGCCACGACCGTCGTCGACCCGACGACCACGAACCTCATGCCGGCCGCCGCCATCGCCGGATACAACGCCGGCACGGGCCGCGCCGCCGCGGGCGCAGGCGTCGCCGCCGGGGTGTCGCACGCGAAGCGCTCGGGCACCGAGCTGTGGGCCGGCGTCATCAATCCGCGCAACGCGCACGTGACGCAGGTGACCTCGAAGTACAACCCGTCACCGGCCGCCAACAACAAGGACTGCGGCCCCACCAGCGTCGTCATGACGCTCAAGCTGCTCGGCCTGCCGGTGCCCGGCACCTCGGCCAGGACAGCTCCCCAGAAGTTGATCAATGCCGTGCGCGAACTCGGTGGGTCGCACGACAGCACCGAGTCGACGACGAACCTGCAGCTCGAGAAGGCGCTCAACACCGCCGGGGCGGCGACGAGCGAGGTCACCGACTTCGATTCGATCAAGGCATCGGTGCTCGCGGGCAAGCCGGTCATCCTCAACGGCAACCCGGGCGTGGCCGGGGCGTACGGCACGCGCTTCGGCGCCGACAAGATGGTGCAGTACAACGGCGCGCACTGGATCGTCGTCTCGGGCTACGACGAGAAGACCGGCCAGTTCATCATCAACGATCCGCTCTCCAAGGCCGGCGCCGTGAAGGTGTCGCCCGCCGAACTCGAGGCATACCGCGGCGGGTCGCTCGGCATCAGCGTGGCCGCCTGATGCAGCGACTGACACGTTGCGCCGCCCTGCTCGCGCTCGCCCTCGCGCTCACGGCGTGCGGGAGCTCCGACTCGTCGAAGGATGGCTCGACCTCTGTGTCGAAGTCGACGGGCACCACGACTACCCTGTCGACCGTGGCCGCCCCGAGGGACCGACCTGCCACCGAGGTCGCTGCCGAAACGGCAGCCGTGCGCCAGCGCGTCACCTACATCGCCGGCCTCGTGAACGCCTGCCGTGAACTGGTTTCCAACGGCACGCTGGCCGAGGAGCGACTCGACTGTACCGACGGCGGATCGCTCCACCGCATCGGGCAGAAGGACGTCTACGACTTCGACATGAATCGCGCGGTGCCCGACTCGCGCCTCGACGTGCAGGTCACCATCACCGATGACCACCAGGGCTTCACCGTGCAGGCGTATGCCACCACGAACGACGGACGCGTCTACTTCAGCCACATCGAGCCGCGGCCCGGTGCGGTGAGGCGCGTCTGTGGGAGCGAACCCGTCGCCGACGACGCCGTTGCGCCCGTCGGGGCCCCGGCCCTGCCCGACTGCGTGCGTGGCACGTGGAAAGCGGTAGCCGCACACTGAAACGGATCGCTCCGACGGCCCGATGATGTGGCAGGTAGACCTGGGGGGGTCCGTATGTCTTCGATCACGTCCGTCGGCGCAGCTGCGCATGATGCGTTCAATGCACTGCCGAAGCTCGAGCTCGGCGCTGGATCCGTCGCCGACCTGTTCGCGACGGGTGGCGGCGCGAAACTCGAGGCGCTCCTGCCCGACTACCTGCAGTCGCAGCGGTGGTTCGCCGGCAAGGGGCAGGCGCTCGATTCGGTCGTACTCAAGGGAGCGGTGGCCGTGCCCCACGCAGGTGCCGTGCCCGGCGATGCGCCCGCCGGGTGGATGGCGCTCGTCGACGTGACCCGGAGTGGCGGTGCCGGCCGCGACCTCTACGCGCTGCCGATCGTGGCGCGCCCCGCCACCTCGGCACCCGAGACGCTGCTCGAGCCACTTGCGCGCGTGCACGGCGCCGAGGGCAGCATGGTGCTCGCCGACGGCGCTGGCGACACGGCGTTCATCCAGGGCCTGCACGACGTGATGCGCGGGCAGGGGGCCATCACCGGATCGGGCGGCGAACGCCTCCTCGGGCACTCCGGGCATGCCCTGGAGGAAGCATCGCACGGCACCGGCCAACTGACCGTCACGCCGCTCTCGCTCCACACGTCGAACACGAGCGTGAAGCTCACCGGTGAGGACGGTTCGGCGCAGGTGCTCAAGATCGTGCGCCGCCACGACGGCATTGTCGAACCCGGCGCGCCCCAGGAGGCGCTCGACCTGTGGAAGGGCGCGTACCTCACCGACGTAGCCGGCTACAGGAACTCCTCGGCGGTCTACGGGTCGATCAAGCACGTGGGCGTCGATGGCGTGAATCGCTCGGTTGCGTCGCTGGGCGAGTTCGTTCCGAACGACGGTGATTCGTGGAGCCATGCACTGGGCGCGGTAGACGGCGTGCTGAGTGCGGCCGCGAAGGCCGGCAGCGAGGCACCTGCCGTGCAGTCGGGCATCGAGGCCTACGGTCGCGTCGCCCGGATGCAGGGCCAGCGACTGGGTGAGCTGCACGTCGCCTTCGCGAGCGGATCGAAGGAATCTGGATTCACGGGGGTCGCGGCGACGGCCGACGACATCGCGGCTGCCGCGACCCGGCTCGGCGAGGAAGCCGGCTCGACCATCACGCAGTTGCGTGGAGCGAACACCCAGCTCCCCAGCGGCGGGGCCGTCGACTCGCTCGAGCAGGCCCTGGCGCAGCGAACCCGCGAACTCTCCTCGAAGCTGACCCCGGAGACGGTGGGGGAGCGTATCCACACGCACGGCGACTTCCATCTCGGACAGATGCTCGCGGTCGGCGACGATGTACGCATTATCGACCTCGAGGGCGCTCCGTCGCTGCCGCTCGCCGAGCGGTGGCTTCGCACGTCGGTGATGGGTGATGTCGCGCGCCAGCGCTCGAGCTTCGAATATGCGGGTGCGCAGGGGGTCAAGGCGATCGAGGAAGCCGGCGGCGATCCATCGGCGCTCGGCGCAGTGCGTACCGCAGCAGACGACTTCTCGACGCACGCGAAGTCGGAGTTCATGGCCGGATGGACCGATGCGACGATGGGCCAGAAGTTCGTGCCCGGTGACATGAAGGCCGCGCTCGACGAGGCCGACCTCAGCAACGCGCTCTACGAGACGAAGTACGAGTTGGGAAGCCGCCCCGACTGGGTGTCGATCCCGCTCACCCGCCTCGAGCGCCTCGCGCAGGGATAGCTCACACGTCACCGGTTGCCCACCGCCCCCGAGCGGCACCGACGCCCGTCAACGCCGCACGCAGGTGTCAGTCGCGCGAGCCGCACACGCAGCTCCGCATCCGGGTGGAACGGCGGGCGTGAGCGACAAGCTTCGAGCGACACGATGTCGCTCGAGAGCGCCGACCGCGAGGCAGGGATGCCGAGCAGGCGCGTGCTTGTCGCGAACCCCGCCGCTTCCACCCGCACCACGTTCCGCTGCGCCCACAGCTCCCCCGACTGACCACCTCAGGCAGGCGGTGCCGGCACGTCGTCGCCGCGATGCACGCCGGCGTCGATGCGCGGCTGCATGATCGCCGTCAGCTTCTCCAGGGTCGCTTCCTGGTCGGCGTCGAACACGATGCGCTCGAAGGCCTCGAGCTCGTCGAGGAAACCGTCGGCGTCGAGCGTGAAGCTCGAACTCGATCGGAAGATCTTGCCGTGCGACGTGCGGTTGGGCTGCTCGTCGCCGGAGAACAGCTCCTCGTGGAGCTTCTCACCCTCGCGCAGTCCGACGATCTCGATCTCGATGTCGATGCCGGGCTTGAGCCCCGAAAGTTCGATCATGTTGTGGGCGAGGTCGAGGATCTTGACCGGCTTGCCCATGTCGAGCACGAACACCTCGCCACCCTCGCCCATGGCGCCGGCCTGCACGATGAGCTGTGCGGCCTCGGGGATGGTCATGAAGAAGCGGGTCATCCGCTCGTCGGTGAGCTTGAGCGGACCGCCGCGGGCGATCTGGCGCCGGAAGATCGGAATCACCGAGCCGGAGGAGCCGAGCACGTTGCCGAAGCGAACGGCCATGTAGCGGGTGTGGAACGAGCGCTCGGCGAAGGCCTGCACGACCCACTCGGCGAGCGCCTTCGACTGACCCATGACGGTGGTCGGTTCGACGGCCTTGTCGGTCGACACGAGCACGAAGCGATCGACGCCGACCTTCTCGGCGAGCTCGCAGCAGATGCGCGTGCCGATCGTGTTGTTGCGCACGGCCTCGGCCGGCATGTGTTCGAGCATCGGCTGGTGCTTGTAGGCCGCGGCGTGGAAGACCACCTTCGGGCGGTGCGTCTCGAACACGGTGCGCATGCGGGAGCGATCGGTGACCGAGGCGAGCTCGATCTCGAGGTGCTCGAAGCCGCGCTCCTGCAGGAGCTCCTGCTGGATGTTGAAGAGGTTCTCCTCGGCGTGGTCGACGATGACCAGCCTGGCGGGCTGCATCGACGCGATCTGGCGGCACAGCTCGGAGCCGATCGAGCCGCCGCCGCCCGTGACGAGCACGACCTGGTCGGTGAGGTAGGCGGCGATGCCCTGGAGGTCGACCTCGATGGGCTCACGCCCGAGCACGTCCTCGACCTGCACCTCGCGGATGCGGCTGGAGAGGCTGCCGGTGTCGCCCAGCACGAGTTCACCCATCGAGGGCAGGATGCGCACCTTGAGCCCGGCCGCGCGCGCCTTCTCGACGATGCGGCGCACCTCCGAACCCGGGGCGCTCGGCATCGCGATGATGATCTCGGTGGCACCGGAGTCGAGGGCGTGGGCCGCGACGCGATCGGTGCGACCGAGCACCGGCACGCCGAGCAGGCGCATGTCGTGCTTGCGGGCGTCGTCGTCGAGCATGCCGACCGGCACGTACCCGAGCGGCTGGCGCTGTGACTCGCGCACGAGCAGGTGGCCGGCGCTGCCGGCTCCGATGATCAGCACGCGCGTGCCGCCGAAGTCGCGACCGCGCGCCGCGGCACCGGTGAGGGTCGGGCGCTCGAAGATGCTGCGGGCGATGAGCCGGAGCCCGGCGAGGAACGCGAGGGTGAAGACGAGGTCGTAGACGAGTACCGAGCGGGGGATGTCGATCGTCTCGAACGGCGGCGCGAGCGGCGGGAAGATGTTGACGTAGGCGATCACGCTCAGCCACCCGAGCACGACGCGTACCAGCACGGCCTCCATGTCCTTCACCGACGTGTAGCGCCACATCTTGGCGTACATGCCGCTGGCCACGAAGAGCACCACGTTGATGAGCGCGACCCAGCCGATGGTCGCGAACATCGCCCGCTCGTAGTAGGCGGGCGTGCCGTTGTCGAAGCGCACGAAGAACGCGAGCCACCAGGCGAAGCTGACGAACACCGCGTCGGCGACCACCTGCCAGATGCGGTGACCGCGCATGAGCACGAGCAGGCGGGTGCGCAGCAGCCGGTGCAGGCTGCGGGCGGCACGCTCACGCCATCCGTCGGATGCGCGTGGGGTCGTGTTCGGCACGTCGGGGAGATCAGCCATCGCGGTAATGGTAGCCGTTGGGCCCGACCGACGGCGCGAGTCGGCGTCGCTGCGGCCAGTTGCACGCGACGCCGTGGCCCACGCGGGTCAGTGGTGCGACGCCGGAAGCACCGGCAGGCCGTCGAGCAGCACGTCGAGCAGGGCGCGGGGATCACGATCGTGCTCGAGCCGTGGCGCCGCGCTCGAGCGCGGGCGGCGCTCGAGCAGCACGTCACGCGCGTGTTCGAGCCGCAGCAGGCGCCCGGCGTCGAGCAGCGCCTCGTCGACGCCGCCCATGCGGCCCGCGAAGACCGTGTAGACCGGCACGCCGAGCGCGGCGGCCTCGCGGTTCATCGTGCCCCCCGCACTCACGACCACGTCGGCCGCGGCGACGAGTGAAGCGCCGTCGACGGCGTGCTCGGGGAGCAGCACGCGCCGGTCACCCGCGACGTGCGCCGCGATGCGATCACGCTGCCCGTCGGTGCGCGGCAACACGACCACGCGGCAGTCGTCGGTGGCGCGTGCGCGGTCGAGCACCTCGGCGAACACGTCGTTGGTGATGCCGCGGTGGTACAGGGCGAAGTCGGCCGGGGGACGCAGCACGACGAGCACCTCCTCGGCACCGACGCCCAGGCGGGCGCGCGTGCCCGCGGCGTCGAGCGTCGCGACGTCGAGGTAGTACTCCTCCTTGAGGCCCGGGTAGCTGACCACCTTTCCCGCAGCGCCGTACGCATCGAGCCGTGCGAACGGGATCGACTCGGGCACGACCACGCGCCAGCTGTTGCGCACGTTCGTGCGGTGCTGGGTGCGCGCCCACTCGTAGTCGAAGATGGTGACGTGCGGCACGCCGGCACGTCGCGCGACGATCGGCAGGTCGGTGCTGCCGTGCGAGAGCGCGACGTCGAACGCGCCGCCCGTGCGCCCCTGGCGTCGCACGAAACCGCGCAGCGCGAGGGTGCGGCCGACGGCTGCGCGGAGCTTGCCGATGCGGCTCGATCCGCCGTGCGCGCCGATCACCGTGACATCGAGCCCGAACAGCTCGGCGAGCTCGACCGTCTGCGCGAATCGTCGCGCGGTGACCACCACGTCGTGGCCGTCGGCCTCGAGCAGCCGCACGAGTGGCGCGAAGAACGGCACGTGCGGTGAGTTGGTGAGGTCGACGAGTACGCGCATGTCAGTCGGTGTCGGTCGGGTCAGCCGATGCGGGCCGGCACGCTGGCGCGCACGGCCGCCACGACTTCCTCGACCTGGTCGCGCGTCATCGTCGCGAACATCGGCATCGCGACGCCCGTCGCGGCCAGCTGCTCGGTGACCGGCAGGTCGCCGGGCGCGCCACCGAGACCGGCGTACACGGGCTGCAGGTGGTGCGGGATACCGTAGTAGACCGCCGCTGCGACCCCGAGCTGCTTCAGGCCGGCGATGAGCTCGTCACGCTGGTCGGTGCGCACCACGTAGAGGTGGTAGATCATCGAGTTGCCGTCCGGCACCGTCGGCAGCTCCACGAACTCACCGAGACCGGCCGCCTCGTACCAACCGGCGACGGTGCGTCGATGGGCGTTCCACGCATCGACCTCGGGCAGGTGGCGACGGATGATCGCGGCCTGCAGCTCGTCGAGTCGCGAGTTGAAGCCGACGTGCTCGAAGGTGACCTTGTCGGTCGAACCGTGGAAGCGCAGCTTGCGCACGAGCTCGGCAACGTCGTCGCGGTTGGTGACGACGAGGCCGCCGTCGCCGAAGGCGGGGAGGTTCTTGGTGGGGAAGAACGAGAAGGTCGCCGCGTCGCCGAACGCGCCGGCCTTCACGCCACCCTGCTCGGCGCCCCATGCCTGGGCGCTGTCCTCGACGAGCGCGAGGCCGCGCTCCGACGCGAGCGTTCGCAGGGCAGCCATGTCGGCCACCTGACCGAACAGGTGCACCGGCATGATCGCCTTGGTGCGTCCCGTGATGCGTGCACGTACGTCGTCGACGTCGAGGCAGGCGGTCGCCGGGTCGACGTCGGCGAACACGGGGGTCGCGCCGACCGAGGAGATGGTCTCGGGTGTCGCGAAGAAGGTGTAGGCCGGACAGATGACCTCGTCACCCGGGCCGATGCCCAGCGCGCGGAGGGAGATCGTGAGCGCGTCGGTGCCGTTGGCGACGCCGATCGCGTGCTTCACGCCCAGGTAGGCGGCCGCCTCGCGCTCGAACTCCGCGACCTGGGGGCCGAGGATGAATCGTCCTGACCGGATCACGTCGATCGCGATCTGGTCGAGCTCGTCGGCGTAGGCCGCCCACTGCGCACCGGGATCCATCAGGGGAACTGCCATGGCTAACCTCCGCGTCGCGAAACCGGGCGCATCGGCCGCCCGTTCGCGCACCACCCTACCGGTCGCTCCCGCTGTGGGGCCTGCCGGGGTGCCGTTTCGGCGGATCGGGCGCGGGTACCTTCCGCTGCGATGCGAAGGATTCTCGGTACTGGTGGCGTCGTTGCGGCTGTGGTCGTGGCCTTCTGGCGTCTCCTGGCATCCCTCGCGCATGAACACCGTCGCCTGACGGTGAGCGGTGAGCTGGGGGGGCGCGTCGCGGCCGCGCGCCGGGGTCGCATCGATCGGGCGCTCACGCGTGAGCGGCTGCGACCGGCCATCCGCGTTCCGGTGGCCGTGGTGCGCCCACTGCCGCGCGGCGGCTCACACGCATCGATCTCGACGGGGGAGCGAGGTGCAGCCGGCTCCGACCACGAATTCGACGACCTCGACCTGCTCGACGCCTCGATGCGGCGTCGCTCGCCCGCGCGGCCTGCAGGCTCTGACGCAGCTCCCCACATGCAGCACGCGGTGGAGGTGGCGGCCACGGAACTCATCGCCGATGCGAACGAGGTTCGGCCGGGCGAGTTCGCGTGGCTGGAGGGCGGGGAGCGTGACCGCACGCGCACGGATGCAGGCGTGCTCGGACCGGCGCTGATGGCCGTCGGGCTGATCGGCACGTTCGTGCCGCTCGTGCGTCCCCTCGGCGACGCATCGCCGTGGATCGCGCTCGGGTCAGCGGTGCTGGTCGGGCTCGGCTGGTGGCGTGCTCGCAGCTAGCTGGCTCGCGGCCGCGTCGGCCACCCCATCGGTCGCATGGGCCGCCACGTCGACCGAAGCCCGGGCGCGACGGGCGCGCACGAAGCGGAAGACGAGCCAGGCGAATCCGAGCAGGATGAGCGCGATGACGGCGTCGTCGAGCTTGTGGAGGTTGTGACGTGCATCCTCGTAGTTGGGTCCGAGGTGCTTGCCGACCAGCGTCAGGCCCCACACCCACGGGATGCAGCCCAGGGTCGTGAAGAACACGAACTTCGTGAAGTTCATGCGCGCGATGCCTGCGGGCAGCGAGATGAAGGTGCGCACCACCGGGAGCATGCGCCCGAAGAACACGGCGGCCACGCCCCAGCGTTCGAACCACGCGTGTGATCGATCGAGGTGGTGCATGTTGAGCCGGATGCGGCGCCCGTGGTGCTCGACCAGGGTGCGGCCGCCGTAGGCTCCAACGCCCCATGCGAGGATCGATCCCAGGACGTTGCCGACGACGCCCGCGGCGACGACCAGGAACATCGAGTCGTCGCCCGTGTAGACGAGGTAGCCGCCGAACAGCATGATCACCTCGCTCGGCGCCGGAATGCACGCGCTTTCGAGGAACATGAGGAAGAACACCGCCCAGATGCCATGGGCCTGGAGGATGTCGAGGGTCGTGCTGGCGATGTGTTCGAGGAGGGCGCTCATCGCGGCGGATGGTACCAGTCGTGAATCGGCGGTCGTTGCATGGAGAGTCAAAGGTTACGAGTCCACCGGCAATGTGTAGGATCCGCCACGCGGGCCCCGTGCGGGGTGACCCGTGCGAGCTCCCGCGTGGTGCGTGGGGCCCGAGGCGAAAGGTGCGAGGAATTTCATGAAGGGCCAATGGGGCAAGCTGATCGGCTGGTTCATCGTGTCGCTCGTAGTAGCGACGGCGGGAACCCTCGGTCTGCCGTTGATCGGTGGCGGCAGCTGGCTGCCGGATTCGATCGCACGTGAAGGTGACTCGATCGACACGCTCTTCTGGTGGTTGGTCGCCGTCTGCCTCGTGATCTTCGCGATCGTCTCCGCCATCGTCGTCTACTCGATGATCCACTTCCGCGCCGAACCGGGCGACCTGTCGGACGGCGAGCACATCCATGGCAACGCCAAGATGGAGGTGGTGTGGATCATCGTGCCGACCATCATCGTCACGATCATCGCGATCTTCTCGTGGCAGGTGCTCGAGGACAACGAGATCGGCCTGTTCGACGCGGCCAAGGCGAACTCCAAGGGTGCGGCCCAGCTGGTCGTCGACGTACACGCGTTCTCGTTCGGGTGGAACTTCCGCTACACCGACACCAAGGGCAACGTCCTCACGCAGAAGGACGTCGTGCCGTCGACCGACCTCGTGCTCCCGCAGTACGTGGTGACGCGCTTCAACGTCATGTCGTGCTCGGGCAAGGAAGCGATCGGGCGCGTGCGTGAGCAGACGCTCCGCGAGCTGCAGGCCGACGGCCGCGAGAACGAGTTCGCCACGATCGACAAGGGCCGCTGCGAGAAGGAGTGGAACCAGACGACCGACGACGACCTCGCCGAGGCCGCCATCACCGAGACGCTCGTCTATCGCGCCCGCCAGAAGCTCCAGGACGGCAAGGAGCCGACCAAGGACGAGCAGGCCGCCTACGACGCGGAGCCGAAGCTGCGCGGTGACGCCCAGTTCATCGACGTCA
>JAOPYW010000277.1 GCA_025964405.1 Thermoleophilia bacterium
CCCTGGTTGGTGAACGGCACCTCGAAGGCGAAGCCCTCGGGGAGCGTCAGCATGTTGGTGCTGGAGAGCGAGAGGGTCTTGCCGGTCGGCGCGACCGTGATCTGGCCACCCTCGAGCTGTCCGCCGCGGATCTTGCCGTCCTTCGGCACCGCGGCCGTGCCGCCCTTGGTCGTCACCGTGGCGACGCTGATGCGGGCGAGCATCTTGGTGACCGAGGCGGGCGAGACGTCGTCGAGGTCGGCGACGAACACCGAGTCGGGCACGGTGACGTCCTTGACGTCGTCACGCTTGAGCACGTCACGTGAGCCCGTCGCGAACGAATCCGACCACACGACATCGCTGGCCACGAAGCGCGACATCGCAGCGGCGACGTTCTCGGCCGACTTGGCGCGGTTGGTCGTCTTGGTCGTGTCGGTGATCGAGCGCTGCAGGCTCGACAGGCCGCGGGCGCGGTAGTCGAGGCTCGTCACGAACCACTGCTGCGACTCGGTGAGCTGGTCGGGCGCCTCGATGGCGGCGGCGTCCTTCGCGAGCTTGGCGGCCCGCGTGCTCAGCTGCTGGATGCGCTGCACGCGCTGCGTGCGGTCACCGGCGTTGGCATCGGTGAGGATCGTGTCGAGCTCGACGCCCTGGTCGGTCGACTTCGACGCGATGTCGCGCACCTGGCCGAAGTACTCCTTGTACGCGCTGTTGCGGCTGTGGCTGCGGATGCTCGACACGGCGAACCAGAGGATGAGCAGCACGATGACCGCCACGAACAGCACCGCGGCGATGCGGTTCCAGTCGGGCGTGACCCGCAGGCGGGAGCCGCTAGCGTGCGGGGCGACCTCACGGTCGGCGGCCGGTCGCGCGGCGCGGCGAGGCGCAGCAGCGGTGCCGGCAGCGGCGGTGGATCGTCCGCCGCGGGGTGCGAGCTCCTCGTCGTCGTCGAGGAGGAGGTCGAACTCGTTGATGTCGTCTTCGTAGGTCATGTCGTGCGCCTCTGGTCGAACCGCGCTGCAGGCATTGTGCCTGCTCGCGTGGCATCCGACCGTCGACTATAGTGGCGCTCCGAAGCCATCCGACGGGGATTGCGGCCAGTCGTACCCGGCCCGCCCCCCCAGACGTCCTGACGAGGCCATGTCACTGCTGCGCAGCATCGAAACGAGCATCGCCCGCCTCGTCGAGGGGAGCTTCGGCAAGCTCTTCCGCACGAGCGTGCAGCCGGTCGAGCTCGCGCGGCGGCTCGTCAAGGAGATGGACGAGCACCAGCAGCGCACGGTGCGCAACGTCTACGTGCCCAACGGCTACGACGTCTTCCTCTCGCGTGACGACTACCACCAGCTGAGCCCCTACGCCGCGGCCCTGACCACCGAGCTCTCGGAGTACCTGGCCGAGCACGCGCGCCGCAACGGCTACGCGCTCCTCACGCGCCCGCGCGTGCGACTCCACCTCGACCGCGACCTCGCGGTCGGCCGGTTCGGCATCTCGATCAAGATGGAGCAGCCCGACGACCGCGATGGCGACCTCGACGGGCCGTCGGGCGAGTCCGCACCGCCCGCCGCTACCGTCGCCCCGGCCGCACCCGTCGCGCCGATGACCCCGCCAACGCCCCCGACACCGCTCCCCCTCGACCCCTTCGACGGCCCGTCGCCCGAGGCCGCGGTCGCAGCCAGCGAGGCGCTCGGCCTCGACCCGATGCTCACCTCACCCGCCGCCGCGCCCCCTGCGCCCACGACCCCCGCTGCGTGCGGCGTGTTCGGCAACGGCGCCCCGCACCCGCTCGGGTCGGGCGTGACACGCGCGCGCGTGGGACGCGGTCGCGCCAACGACATCGTGCTGCAGGACGCCTCGGTGTCACGCGAGCACGGTGAGTTCGTGCTGCGCGGCGGCACGTGGTTCGTGCGCGACCTCGATTCGACGAACGGCGTCGCCGTGAACGGCAGCAAGGTCACCGAGGCGGCGCTCGAGCCCGGCGACGTCGTGCGCTTCGGCAACGCCGACCTCCGGTTCGACCGCTGGCGCGACGGGCAGGAGTAGCCCATGGTCCAGCAGCTCCTCCTGCTCGGGCAGCTCGTCTTCGTGCTGCTGATCTACCTGTTCGTCTGGCGCGTCGTGCGCGGCGCGCGCGGCGACCTGCTCGGTGCCGCCGGCGCCCGCCGCTCGATGCGTGACCAGGATGCGCAGGAGTCGACGATCATCCCCGCCGCCGACGCACTGGCCGCGCGCCGCGCCGCGGGCCTGACCGACCCCCGCCTCGTGGTGCAGAGCTCCGACGTGCTGCGCCCCGGCGTGCCGTTCACGATCGGCGGCGGCCTCTCGATGGGCCGCGCCGACGGCAACGACGTGCTGCTCGACGACCAGGTCGTCTCGAGCCGCCACCTGCGCATCGTGCCCCCGGGCACCGTGGTCGACGAGGGCTCCACCAACGGTACGTTCGTGAACGGCACGCGCGTCACCGGGCGCGCGACGCTGCGCTCGGGCGACCAGCTGCAGGTCGGCTCCACCATCTTCCGCTACGAGGGACCGCGATGAGCGAGCACGCACCGATCGCCGCCGGCACCGACGTCGGCCAACGCCGAGACCACAACGAGGATGCGCACGTCGCGAGTTTTCCGCTCGTCGCGGTCGCGGACGGCGTGGGTGGTTCGGCCAAGGGCGAGGTCGCGTCGCAGCTCGCGCTCGACACCCTCCGCACGCGCGTCGACCGCATCGCCCACGCGCCGAGCGCCGACGAGGCCGTGCGGGAGATGGAAGCCGCCGTCGTGCTCGCCAACCGCGCCGTGCACGACGCCCAGCTGACCGACGACTCGCTGCGCGGCATGGCCACCACGCTCGTCGCCGCCGTCGTGCGTGGCGGTGGGGAGCTGGTCGTGGGGCACGTGGGCGATTCGCGGCTCTACGTGCTGTCGGCCGCCGGTGCGCGCCAGGTGACCGAAGACCACTCGATCGTCGCCGAGCTCGTGCGCACCGGTCGCATCGAGGCCGCCGACGCGCCGCACCATCCGCAGCGCAACGTGATCACGCGCGCGCTCGGCCCCGAGCCCGACGTGTCGGTCGACGCGTTCGTGCTGCACGTGGGCCCGGGCGACTGGGTGCTCCTGTGCAGCGACGGGCTCACCGAGCACGTGGGTGACGGCGAGCTCGCGCGCGCCGTGCTCGACGCCGGCCCCGACCACCCGCAGGAGGCGGTCACGCGGCTCATCGAGCAGGCCAACCTGCGCGGCGGCTCCGACAACATCACGGTGGTGCTCGTGCAGCCGGTGCGTTCCGACGTCAGCGGCGAGCTGAGCGTGGTGCACCTCGCGCCCGAGACCACGACGAACATGGCCGCGATCACCGACGAGACCGCCCCGGTCACGAGCTCTGCGCCCGCACAGGCGTCGGGACCGATACCGATCGTCGACGCCACGGTCAGCGACGAGCTGCCCGACCTCGCACCGCTCCCCATCGAGCCGCAGCACGAGGAGCCGATCAGCGACGAGGAGTGGCGCGCGCGCAACCGGCCCGCGCCCGGCCGTCGCGCGTTCCTCACGACGCTGGCGACGCTCGTGGTGGTCGTGCTCGTCGTCGGCTTCATGTGGAGCCGGTCGTACTTCGTGACCGAGCGCACCAACGGCTTCGTGGGCATCGATCGCGGGTTCCCGGTGCTGGGGCTGTCGAAGCCGGTGCGCACGAGCACGGTGCGCGCCGACGAACTCTCCGGGGCCGACCGCGAGCGCCTCGTCGAATCACGGGACCTGCGTGACAAGGCCGACGCCGAGCGCGTGGTCGACCAGCTGCCCGAACGCGTCGACGCGGCGGGCCTGGCCAGTGGCGCGAGCGAAGGGGATGCGGGTGCGGACGCCTCGTCTTCGTGAAGCCTGGTGGCTGCTCGTCGTCGGCGTCGCCGTCGCGGTCGCCTACGGCACGGTCTACCTCGCGAGCAGCAAGGTGCTCTCGGCCGACGGGCTCGTCTGGGGCGGCACGTTCCTGGCCTTCCTGCTCGCCGCGCACCTCGTCGTGCGCCGCGCGATTCCACTCGCCGACCCGTGGCTGCTGCCGATCGCGGGGCTGCTGACCGGCCTCGGCATCACGATGACCTACCGCCTCATCCCCGACCTGGCGGGCAAGCAGACGGGCTGGTTCCTCGTGTCGCTCGTGCTGCTGGGCGCGCTCGTCACGTTGCTGCCCGACCACCACGTGCTCGAGCGCTACAAGTACGTGATCGGGGCCGGGTCGGTGCTCGCACTGCTCGTGACGATCTCGCCGCTCGGCAAGGAGATCAACGGCTCGCAGCTCTGGATCGACTTCGGGCCCGCGCAGATCCAGCCCGGCGAGTTCGCGAAGCTCGGCATCGTGGTCTTCCTCGCCGCCTACCTGCGCGAGAACCGCGAACTGCTCGCGCAGCGGTTCTCCCCCAAGCACCTCGGTCCGCTCCTGCTGCTCTTCGGCCTCAGCCTCGCGCTGCTCGTGCGCATGAACGACTTCGGCACGAGCCTGCTCTTCTTCACGAGTTTCCTGCTGCTCGTCTACGTGGCGACCGGGCGTGCGTGGTACCCGATCACGGGGCTCGCCGCGTTCGCCGGCGGGGCCTACGTCGTGTACCACATCGCCGGGCACGTGAAGGAGCGCTTCGACACCTGGCTCGACCCGTGGAGCGATCCGGCGGGTGCCGGCTACCAGTCGCTGCAGGCGCTCTACTCGCTCGCCGACGGCGGCCTCCTCGGGCGCGGGCTCGGGCAGGCCTACGTGGTCACCGAGAACGGGCGCACGCTCATCCCCGAGGCGCAGACCGACTACGTGTTCGCGATCATCGGCAACGAACTCGGATTCGTCGGCGCTGTCGGCATCCTGCTCTGCTACGTCATCTTCGCGTGGCGCGGGTTCGCGATCGCCGCCGCCTGCCGTGACGGATTCTCGAAGCTGCTCGCGTTCGGCCTGTCAGCCGTGTTCGCCATCCAGGCGATCATCATCGTGGGCGGTGTCGTTCGCCTGCTGCCGCTCACCGGCCAGACGCTCCCGTTCGTCAGCTACGGCGGCTCGAGCCTGCTCGCCAACTGGCTCCTCGTCGGGCTGCTGCTCATCGTGTCGCACCACGCCCGCGTCGAGCGCCAGCGCGAGACCGAGTACCAGCGCGCGGCGTCGTTCGGCGACGGTGGAGCGGTGCGCGAGGTGCAGGCATGACCACGATGAACGAACGCATGGTGCGGGTCTTCACCATCCTGTCGGTCGGGTTCATGGCGCTCATCGGCATGCTCACCTGGTGGCAGATCCTCGACGCCGGCGAGCTCAAGCAGAAGGATTCGAACCAGCAGAGCGCGTACTACGAGCAGCGCATCGCACGCGGCTTCATCTCGACGAGCGACGGCGTGCGGCTCGCGACGCGCGTGGGGTCGAAGGGCCCCAACGGCGACACCGTGTTCACGCGCAGGTATCCGCAGGGCAACCTCGCGGCGCACGTGCTCGGCTACGACACGAAGGGCAACTCGCGCGCCGGTGTCGAGAAGGCGATGAACACCGAACTGACGGGATCCGACCGCAACCTCGGCGCGGTCGTCGGGCTGCTCGACGGCGACGACCAGGTGATCGGCGACAACGTGCAGCTGACGATCGACGGGGCCGCGCAGCGCGTCGCGCAGCAGCAGCTCGACGGCTTCAAGGGCGCGATCGTGGCGCTCGAGCCGGCGACGGGTCGCGTGCTCGTCAGCGCCTCGTCACCGACGTTCACGCCGCAGGAGGCGGTCACCGACTTCACCGGCATCCAGAAGCGCGAGAGTGCGCTGTTCGATCGCGCGACCCAGTCCGGCTACGCGCCCGGCTCCACCTTCAAGCTCGTGACGACGGCCGCGGCGCTCGCGAACGGCTCCACCCCCGACACAAAATTCTACCGCACCACGAAGTACCGGGGCATCGAGAACTTCGGCGGCGAGGTCGCTCCGGCCGGCACGCTCAGCGACGCGCTCACCCACTCCTACAACACCGTTTTCGCGAAGCTCGGCAACGAGCTCGGGGCCGAGAAGCTCCGCACGCAGATGGAGCGCTTCGGGTTCTTCGAGCGACCGCCGCTCGAGGGGCGGCCGAGCAGCGAACTGCGCGCCAGCGGGCTCTCCGACACCGACGGCACGGCGCTCGAACTCGACGACGACGTCGACACGGCACGTGTCGCGATCGGCCAGGAGCGCCTGACCGTGACGCCCCTGCAGATGGCGATGGTGGCGGCGGCGATCGGCAACGACGGCAAGCTCGTCAAGCCGAGCGTGGTCGAACGGGTGACGCACGCGAACGGCAAGGTGGCCCGGGAATTCGAGGTGCGTGACTGGAAGCAGTCGATGACCCCCACCCACGCGCGGCAGCTCCAGCGGATGATGCGGGGCGTGGTCGAGGAGGGCACCGGCTCGGCCGTGCGGCTCGACGGCATCCAGATCGCGGGCAAGACGGGCACCGCCGACTTCGGCGGCCGCAACCTCGTCTGGTTCGTCGCGTTCGCACCGGTCGACAATCCACGGGTGGCGATCGCGGTGGCGATCGAGGACCAGCCGAGCGGGCAGACGGGCGGCGTCGTGGCGGCCCCGAAGGCGCGCGAAGTGCTGCGCCGACTGCTCGAGGGGAAGCCCCAGTGAGCGGCCCCGACGCACGACTTCGAACATTGATGCAGCATGCGGGAATGAATCGACGCCTCGGCGTCGAACGAGGACGCGGAGTACTTTGATGACGACCCTGAACGACCCCCTCATCGGCACCGTCTACGACGGCCGCTACCGCATCGAGCGACGCATCGGCGCCGGCGGCATGGCGAACGTCTACCTCGCCGAGGACGAGACGCTGGGTCGACGCGTCGCGATCAAGATCCTCCACCAGCGCTACGCCGAGGATTCGCAGTTCGTGGAGCGCTGCCTGCGCGAGGCCAGCGCCGCGGCGCGCCTCAACCACCCCAACATCGTGCAGGTCTACGACCGCGGGCAGGCCGGTGGTTCGTACTACATCGCGATGGAGTACGTCGACGGCATGACGCTCAAGGACCTCGTGCGGCGTCGCGGGGCGCTCACGGAGCAGGAGGTGCTGGCCTACGGTCGCCAGGCGCTCCATGCGCTGCGCGCCGCGCACCGCAACGGCCTCGTGCATCGCGACGTGAAGCCGCAGAACATGATGGTCGACACCGACGGTCGCCTCAAGATCGCCGACTTCGGCATCGCACGCGCCGCAGCCGATGCCGACCAGGGCCTCACCGAGGCCGGCTCGATCGTGGGCACGGCGCAGTACCTCTCGCCGGAGCAGGCCCAGGGCCACGAGGTCGCCGCGCCGAGCGACCTCTACTCGCTCGGCGTCGTGATGTACGAGATGGGCACCGGCCGCGTGCCGTTCGACGGCGACAGCCCCGTCAACGTCGCCCTGAAGCACGTCAAGGATCCGGTCACCCGACCGACCCAGTTCAACCCCGCCCTCTCCGTGGGCCTCGAGAGCATCATCCTCAAGGCGATGGAGAAGGATCCGTCGCTGCGCTACGGCTCGGCCGACGAGATGCTCGCCGACCTCGACCGCGCACGTGAGGGCACGCAGACCTCCGCGATGACGCAGGTCAGCCCCGCCATCGGCGCGACGCAGGTCACGCCGATCACGCCGACGCCCCTCGTGAAGCCGGTTCCCCGGCCCGTCGGCTCCCGCTACGACCAGCAGGCCGTCGCGCCCGAGCCCGCGTTCGCCGACCGCGGCGGCTGGGACGACGACGGCGACTCGCGAGCCGAGCGCCGCTCGCCGTGGCGCTGGATCCTGCCGCTGGTCGTGCTCGTCGCACTGCTCGTCGCCGCCGGGGCCATCCTGCTCGGTGGCGGAGGCGACGACAACAAGGGCGACACGAAGACGACGTCCGACCAGGTGCAGGTGCCGTCGCTGACCGGGGGCACGCAGGCCGCCGCCATCCAGAAGCTCGACACTGCGGGCCTCACGCTCGGCACCGTCACGCCCGAGTTCGACGAGGAGGCACCGAAGGGGCAGGTCATCGACCAGGATCCCGGCGCCGGCGACGAGGTCGCGGACGGCAGCAAGGTGAACCTCGTCATCAGCAAGGGGCCGGCTCCCATCCCGGTGCCCGACGTGACGAACATGACGCTGGAGGAGGCCACGGCGGCGTTCAGCGAGGCGAAGTTCACCGCGACGCCGACCACGACGGAGGCGCCTAGTGACGACGTCGAGGAAGGCCACGTCATCGCCCAGGCCCCCAAGGCGGGTGGCGACGCCGTGCCGACCGTGCCGATCAAGCTCGTGATCAGCTCCGGCAAGGACGACATCCAGGTGCCCAACGTGATCGGCCTCTCGAGCGATGCCGCGAAGCAACAGCTCCGCGCCGCCGGCTTCACCAACATCAGCACCGACCAGGCGAACTCCGCCGAGCCGCGTGGCGAGGTCATCCAGCAGTCGCCCACGCAGGACACGCGGGCGCCGAAGGACCAGGCGATCACGCTCACCATCGCGACCGGCACCAACGACATCCCCGACACGATCGGCAAGTCGGAGGCCGAGGCGCAGGGCCTCGTGGAGGACCAGGGCTTCGTCGCCAACTTCGTGACCGCCGACGGCGCCGACCCGGCCCAGCCGCTCGTCGTCATCTCGAGCGATCCGAGCAACTCCGCCACGGTCGGCAGCACGATCACGCTGACGCTCGGGCAGCAGCCCCTCGAGTAACACGGAGCTCCCGGGGCGGCACGGATTCGCCCGCAGAGCCGATACACCGGTATGGGGCTCGGGGGCATCATCGAGGGTGTAGGCAGTGCTGCGCGCGCGCAGGCCGATTCGTTGCGCTCGTGGAGCATGCTCATCTCGGAAGCCGCCCACGCAGCGCCGCTGGAGCGCCTGTTCGCCCCGGGTCCGCTCAACGAGGCGTCCGGATTCGTGCGCACCGTCGAGGAGGCCCTCGTGCGCACGACGGGCTGGGAGATGCGCGACGCCGTGCCGTGGCCCAACAACGGGCTCTGCCTCGAGCGCGCGCTGCTCGCCGCCATGTCGGCGGCCAGCCGCGAGACGGGATCCGTCGCGGGCGGCCTCGCCGCCCGCACCACCAAGGATGCACCGCGGGGCGCCACCATCGTCGCCTACCAGCCGTCGACCGCGGTCATGGGCGCCTACGACACCCTGCATGCGGCCGCGTACTTCGAGACGACCAGCGGCAAGCGGCTCGTGATCGACCACACCTTCGCGGCGCCCGGCGGTGACGGCGTCATGGAGGTCGACGACTGGCTGCGCCGCATCGGCGCCCGCGCCGAGAACGCACGGCTCATCCCGAGCAACTTCACGCCGCCCGCTGCCGCCAACGGCGGCGTCGTGCCGGTCATGGCGAAGCCGATCAGCGAGCAGGGCTGGCTCACCGAGATCGGGCTGCTCGCCGACAGGATCGATCCACCGGTGCGCACGCGTGACCGCTTCGGTGCGCTCATCCGGAGCTGACCCTCCACCGCTCCCCCGCCGCGCGCGCCCTGAGCAGGTATGACGGGACTACCGTCGAACCAGCAGGGGACAATCGGGCCAAGCATCCCCGTGGAGCCTCCCCACCCACCTGGGGAACGCGATACGCTTGCCGCCACCTGGCTCCCGAGCCGAGAACACTCCCCCGAGGTCTTCACCACGTGCGCAAGCTCAACGTCGCCATCCTTGCTGGCGGTCGCTCTTCGGAGCACGACATCTCCCGACTGAGCGCCCAGAGCATCCTCGGCGCGCTCGACACGGAGAAGTACAACCCCGTGGCGGTGCTCATCGAGCGCAGCGGCGACTGGCGCCTCACGACGGCCGACAAGCTCGCCCTGCACTCCGGCGTGCCGCAGCCCGCGGTGCTCAAGCTCACCGACACCGAGCGCGCCGTGCGCGCCGCCGACCTCGACGAGCCGAGCGACGACGGCAAGCGCCGCCCCGTGGTGCTGCGCAGCGAAGTGCGCCCCGCCACGGTGACGAGCCCGTCGAACGCGCTGCGCGGCATCGACGTGATCTTCCCCGTGCTGCACGGGCCCTACGGCGAGGACGGCACCATCCAGGGCCTGCTCGAGACCGCCGGCATGCCGTACGTCGGCAACGGCGTACTCGCCTCGGCCGTCGGCATGGACAAGGCGATCTTCAAGGCGATCCTGCGCGACGCGGGCATCGAGGTCGCGCCCGGCATCGTGGCGCACCGCCAGCGTGAGGAGCTGGGCGAGATCGTGGTCCGCGCCGAGTCCGAGTTCAGCTACCCGATGTTCGTGAAGCCCGCGCGCCTCGGCTCGTCGATCGGCATCAGCAGGGCCACCGACACCGCCACGCTGCGCGCGGCGCTCGAGCTGGCGTTCGAGCACGACTCCAAGCTCGTCGTCGAGGCCGCGATCGTGGGCATCGAGGTCGAGTGCGGCGTGCTCGGCAACGAGGATCCAATCGTCTCCGTGCCCGGCGAGGTCGTCATCAACGACGACGCGGAGTGGTTCGACTTCGAGACCAAGTACCTCGAGGGTGGCAGCGAACTGCGCGTGCCCGCACGCATCAGCGACGAGGCCGCCGCGAAGGTGCAGGCTGCAGCGCTCGCCGTGTTCCGCGCCGTCGAATGCTCGGGTCTCGCCCGCGTCGACTGCTTCGTGACCGAAGACGGTCGCGTCATCGTCAACGAGCTCAACACGATGCCCGGCTGCACGCCCACCAGTGCCTACGCCAAGCTGTTCGAAGCATCGGGCCACAGCTTCAACGAGGTGCTCGACCGCCTCATCCAGCTCGCCATGGATCGCCATCGCGAGCAGCAGGAACTCAAGCACTAGCGTGGCCGACACAGCTGTCAGCCTCGGTGTCATCGGGGTACTCGTCGTCATCAACGCCGGCTTCTCCGGCACCGAGCTCGCCGTCGTCTCCCTCCGCACCTCGCAGCTGCGACGGCTCGCCGAGGAGCATCCGCGAAGCGGCGCGACGCTGCTCGCGCTGAGCTCTGACACCACGCGTTTCCTCTCGACGATCCAGGTCGGCATCACGCTCGCCGGCTTCCTCGCCTCGGCGTTCGCGGCGACCGCGCTGGCCAAGCCGCTCGAGCCGGCGTTCTCCTGGGCCGGCTCCGGCGACGCGGCCGTGGCGCTCATCCTCGTGACGCTCGCGCTCACCTTCGTCACCCTCGTCTTCGGGGAGCTGGTGCCCAAGCGGGTCGCCATGCGCAACGCCGAGCGGTGGGCGCTCGCCGCGGCCCGGCCCGTCGCGGCCGTCGCGGCGTTCGCAGCTCCGCTGATCTGGCTCCTCGCGAAGTCGACCGACCTCATCGCGCGCCTCGTCGGCGGCGGTGGAGCAGGCGACCAGCGCCTGACCGGCGACGAGGTCATGGACCTCATCGACACCGAGAGCGACATCGACTCCGTGCGCCGCGGGCTCGTGGAGAGCGTGCTCGAACTCGAGGACCGCACGCTGCGCGAGGTGCTGGTGCCGCGCCGCGACGTGCTCGTGCTCGACGCCTCCCTGACGCCGGCGGCGGCCGCCCGCGTGCTTGCCGACGCGGGTCGCTCCCGCGCGCCCGTCGCGGTGGGCGGCGACCTCGACCACGTGCTCGGCACGATCGGGCTCACCCGGCTCGTCGAGCAGTGGGATACCGACGTGCCGATCGCCACGCTCGTGCACGAGGCGTCGGCCTTCCCCTCGGAGGCCCGCGTGCAGGACGCCCTCGGCCGCCTGCAGCGCGAGCGACGCCAGCTCGCCCTCGTCGTCGACGAGCACGGCCGCACGATGGGCATCGTGACGGTCGAGGACCTGCTCGAGGAGATCGTCGGCGAGCTCTACGACGAGTACGACAA
>JAOPYW010000278.1 GCA_025964405.1 Thermoleophilia bacterium
CCCTGGTTGGCCGAGTAGGTGCCGTCGAAGATCGCGTTGTTGCCGGCCGGCTCGGGCGACCACGCGCCACCGACGTATGCGCCCGACCCGTCGTTCTGCTGCCCGGCGCCGCCGTTGAAGGCGTTCGGATCCTGCAGCGCGATCTGCGCGATGAGGTTGGGGTCACCGAGCGCCGCCGCGTTCGCCGCGGCATCATAGGTGCCCCAGCTCGCACCGCCCCCGACTGAATTCCCGAAAATTTCCATGCCCATGATTCGTCCCGTCCCCGACGTCGTACGCGTCCCTGCGCACGGTCATCCGTACTCCACGGTACGACGGTCGTGCGGTCCCGGCAAGGGGCATCGTTCGGGGGAGCTGCGCGCGCAGCGCTGGGCGGTCGATCAGCCGAAGGCGGTCTTCTCCGCAGCCGCGGCCCCGACGCGATTACGGCTCCCGGGCCTGCCGTAGCGGGCCTCGCTCGACGCGGTCGTCCAGCGCGAGAGCACGCTGCCGAGCGAGAGGTAGATGGCGCGGTCGGTGGCGATGCCGGTGACGTACTTGCCACCCTTGGTCTGCCAGCCGATGCGCCCCGTCTTGAGCGACAGCGCGAACGTGCGCTTGGTGCTGAGCGTCGACACGTAGGCGAGCTTGCCGATGATCGTGGGACTGCCGCTGATCGATCCGCCCACGTTGCGGCTCCACAGCCGGCGCCCCGTGCGGGAGTCGAAGCCGTAGACCGACCCCGGGTAGTTGGCGAACACGACCGTGCCGCCAGAGACCGCCGGGGTCGCGTAGACGTAGCCGGCGATCGACTCCTCCCAGACGGTGGAGCCGGTCGCGGCACGCAGCGCGTAGAGCTTGCCGCGCACCGTGCCGAAGTAGGCGCGTCCGCCCTCGACCGCGACCGATGAGTAGATGCGGTCACCGCGGATGCCGCCGAACGACCGCTTCCACTTTACCTTGCCGGTCTTCGCGTGCAGTGCGAAGACCTCGCCGGCGTAGTCGCCGAAGTACACGAGGCCGTTGACGACCGACGGGCTGTCCTTGATCGCAGCCCCGGCGCGGAACGCCCAGACGACGCGTCCGGTCGCCTCGTCGAGCGCGTAGACGCGGCGGTCAGACGACGCGGCGTAGACGATGCCGTCGACCACGACCGGCGAGGATTCGACCCCGCCCCCGGCCCGGAGCTTCCAGAGCGACCGGCCCGTGCGGCGGTCGAGGGCCTGGATGTCACCCGGCTGGTACGACGCGACGAAGATGCGCGCGCCCGAGATCGCCGGCGTGGAGTCGTAGGTCTTCGCAGTCACGCGGCGCCAGATCACGCGCTTGCGGGCCGCGTCGATCGCCGTCGTGTGGCCGCCCTGCGAGTTCACGTACAGCACGCCGTCGCAGTACGAGGGCGGGAATTCCATGAGGCCGACCCGCATCTGCCACGTCAGCATCTTCGGCACGCCGTGGTCGAGGTTGCCGCCGTCGGAGGTGCGTCCCGAGGTGCGCCCGTAGGTGTTCCAGCAGGGCGTCTCCGTGGAGGCCGGGCTCGGTGCGATCGCGCCCGTCGTCGGCTGCTTCGCTGCGTCAGGTTGGTCAACACCCGCGAGCTTCGTGTCGAGCCGACTCTCCTTGGGCTCGTGCCGCAGGGCGTAGTACGAGGCTGCGATGCCCACGAGCCAGCCGCCGGCGAACACGACGAGCGTGCCGATCACCAGCCACTTGGGGAACTTCGGGAAAGCGTCACGGGGAGGTGCCACTCCCCCATCCTCTCAGAGGAGGCGCGTGCGGCGGCGCTACGGCGTGCGGAGCGCCCGTCGGCCCCAGGCGTACTGCGTGCCCCACCAGCCGTCGAGCCGGTTGATCGCCACGCCGCCGTTGCCGCCGCTCGAGTGGATGAACCAGCCGTTGCCCATGTAGACGCCCGCGTGGTAGTTCTCACCCGGGGCGCTCCTGGCGCCGCGTGAGCCGAAGTAGATGGCGTCACCCGGCTGCAGCTGCGCCAGCGCGATGCGCTGCGGTGCGGGGATGGCGCTCTGGGTGTAGGTGGTGCGCTCGTTGATCGATGCGAGCGCGGCGGCCGGAACACCGCTCGAGTTGATCACGCGGATCGCGAAGCCCGAGCAGTCGAACCCGCCGTGGCCCTCGGCCTGCTTGCCCTCGCTCTCGCCGGCCCAGACGTAGGGCTGGCCCAGCTGGCTGACCGCGGCGCCGAGGATGGTGCGCTGGTTGGCGCCGAGTGCGGGCACGGCCCAGGTCGATGCGAGGGTGCGCGCCTCGTCGAGCTTCCACGACCCGAGGCCCTTGCCGGCGGTGGCGAGCATGTAGGAGCCGTGCGCGACATTGACCGCCTCGGTGGGTCCGAGCTCGTACTCGTCGTAGGGGTCGAGCACGTTGTAGCGCAGGCCCACGGTGCGTACGAGTGCCTGCGCGGCGGCGTAGGTGAAGGCGACCTTGACCTCCGGGAAGGTCGTCTTGAGCCGTACGGCGAGTTCGGTGGTCGAGCTGCGCAGGCCGAGCACGCCGGTCATGAGCAGGGCGGCCTCGTTGGAGGTGATCGGCGCGTAGGGAGCGAACTTGCCGGCCTGGGGCGTGAGCCACCCGAGGGCGATGGCGCGAGAGCCGAGCGTGCCGGGCGCGGCATCGGGCCAGGCCTTGCCGGGTGTCGCACTGGCAAGGGTGGTCGGCGTGCCCTGCTGCGTCGCACGCAGGGCTTCGAGCTTGGCGGCCGCGACGAGGAACTGTGCGCGGTTGAGCCGCTGCAGCGGACCCTTGGCGACGAGTGCCGCAGGGAGCACGCCCGAACCGCGCGCCCAGATGAGCGACGGCGACGACCAGCTGAACGGACCCGCGGCCTTGGCGGCCCGAGTGAGGCGCGCGGTTCCGGGTGCGGCTGCAGCTCCCCCACCCCGGACGAACTCGGCCGGGCTCGACGCGCCGGGCACGGCACCGGGGAGCGGTGCGGCCTGCGCAGCCCCCGCGGCGACCAGCAGCGCACACATAGCTGCGGCGAGAAGCCCAGCGGCGGCGCGCATGACCCGAATCGTGGATGTCGAAACCTCGAACACGAGGCCGGGATCGACCAGCCTCGATCGGAACTTGAACGTTACGACCGGATCCGAAGCAATCCACACAAAAGCCAAACGCGTCGAGCGTGTTGGCCCGTTGCGCGCGCGGAAGCGCGTTGGGGCGGGATCAGCCCTTGGCGTCGTCGATCGCGCTGGCGATCTCGGAGTTCGCGGTCAGGTTCTGCACCACGAGCACCTCACGCGCATTGAGCAGCAGGTTGCCGTCGCCGCCGGCCTGCTCCTTCACGGAGACCACGGTCGTCGTCGACTTCGTGGCATCCTTGGCATCGGGCGTGCTGCGGAGGAAGTAGGCATCCTCGAGCTCGAGCCAATCACCGGCGCGCTGCTTGAGGTGCCCGAAGTAGACGGTGTCGCTGGTGAGGGAGACGGCCTGGATGCGGTTGGAGCGCACGCCCTCGAGGACATCCTGCGAATCGCTCGCGTCGCGACCGATCCAGATCGCGACGAGCACGCCCACGAGGATGAGCACGGCGATGACGCCGAGGATGCCGACGACAGCGCGCGTGTCGCGGCTCGTCGACGCGGCGTCGCCGGATGCGCTGGTCGTGTTCGCTGTGGTCGGCTCGGGTACGTCATTCATGCGGGCGACACTAGCAGCGGCGCCTGATGTCAGAATGCGCGCATGCAGCTGCTGCCCGTCACACACACGCACGCCACGCGCCCCGCCTCCGAGCCCCTCCCGGGCTGGGCGGGCGGCGTCATCCAGTACTACGGCGCGAAGTCGGGCGACCGCTCGGCCATCCTCGTGCTCGATCGCGTGGTCGGCCCGGGCAACGGCTACGACAGCGTACTCTTCGCGCGCGCGGGCGCGGCACTGCTGACCGCCGGCGCGGATCGGGCCGCGGTCGGCATCGCCGTCGACGGTGACGGGCGGGTGCGCCTCTACGAGGCCAGTCTCCAGCGTCCAGGCACCCGGGAGATGGCGCTGCTGCACTTCGAGACGTCGATGCCGCGCACCCCGCAGGGCGGCGTGCTCGACACGACCGTGTTCAACCCGGCCGATGGCCTGGTCGAGGTGCGCGACAACCAGCGCGTGCTCTACCCCGCAGCGGTCTGACCCGCGTGGCACGGTGCGACGCGCGCGCTCCTAGACGTGCTTCTGCAGCACGAGGTGCGCGTTACCGAAGGTCGGCACCACGGCGTCGAGCGTGATCGCGCCCTTACCGTCGGCCTGGATGACCGTATGCTCCTTCTTGCCGTCGGTGCTGACGAACTCGGCGTAGTTGAGGCGAGCCGCGACGATGTCGCCGACCGAGGTGGTCGCCTTGCCGTCGGCCGACGTCGTGGTGAGCTTCACCTGCGTGTCGCTCAGGCGCTGCACGGCGACGAGCATGTCGACGTTGACGCCGAACGCGCCCGCCTTGATGTGGAAGGCAGCTGCACTGGCGTCGAAGAGGTCGACGCTGGCCGTGCCCTTCGGTGAGAACATGCCGACCTTCGAGCCCTTGGCGATGTCGAACAGGTCACCCTTGGCGACGCCCGGGAAATTGAAGAGCGGCGGCACGACCGGAACGGGGCCACCGGGCACCGGGGCGCTGGGCAGCGGCGCCGCGATGGCGGCCGGGGCGAACGACGGGATCGGGGCTGAGGTGAGCGCTGAGATCTGCATGGCGCGAGCATGACGATCGAGCCCGACACATGCAACCGCGATCGAACGGTTGCAACGCCGGCCTGCGCGCACCCGACACCACGGTAGGGACAGCACCGCGACGGACGCGCGGTCGGACGACGGGCACCGCATGAATCTCACGACAGGCATCACCATCGCCGCCGGCGCATCGATCGCCGTCGGCGCCACGACCGGCGTGCTCATCCAGCGCGGCAACGCCGGCCGCGTGCATGAGCAGTGGGCCGAGTACCAGGACATCCGCTCGAAGCTCCCCGAATCACAGCGCGACCAGGTGAAGCGCCCATTGTCGAGCGTCACGCCCGTCTGGTGGACGGCACTGCCGATGGGCATCGCGGGCACCATGGGCGAGATCATCGGGCCGATGGCGGGCCTGCCCGAGATGACCACGTTCGGCTGCGCCGCCGCGTTCGTCGGGGCCGCGTTCATCGGCGCCAACGTCGCGCGCGCCCTCAACCACGACCCCCGGTAACGACAGAGCGCCCCGCAGCCGAAGCCGCGAGGCGCTCCACCGAACGATCGGTCAGGCCTGGGCCTTCACCGGCACGCTGCGCTGCTCCTGGCCGTCGTACTTCGACAGCGGGCGGATGAGCGAGTTCGACTCGAGCTGCTCGATGATGTGGGCCGTCCAGCCGGTGATGCGGCTGAGCACGAAGATCGGCGTGAACATCGGGATCTCGAAGCCCATCAGGTAGTAGGCCGGACCGGCCGGGAAGTCGAGGTTCGGGTAGATGTTCTTCTCGTCGACCATCGTGCGCTCGAGGGCCTCGTACATCTCGACCCACTTGTCGGCTCCGTCGACGCGGTCAGCCATCGCGAGGAAGGCGGCCTTCATCGTCGGCACGCGCGAGTCGCCCGAGCGGTAGACGCGATGGCCGAAGCCCATGATTTTGCGCTTGTTGGCGAGCGCGTCGAGCATCCACTGACGGGCCGTGGCCGGATCGTCGATCTCCAGCATCATGTGCATGACCTGCTCGTTGGCGCCGCCGTGCAGCGGCCCCTTGAGCGCGCCGATCGCACCGGTGACCGAGCTGTAGAGGTCGCTCAGCGTCGAGGTGATCACGCGACCGGTGAAGGTCGAGGCGTTGAAGCTGTGCTCGGCGTAGAGGATGAGCGAGATCTCGAACGCCTTCACGACGTCGGCGTGCGGCACCTCACCGAACGTCTGGTGGAACACGTTCTCGGCGAACGTGAGCGACGCGTCAGCGGGGATGTACTCGAGGCCCTTGCGGCGACGGTAGTCCCACGCGAACGCGGCCGGCAGCTGCGCCATCAGGGTCTGCGACATGGCGAGCAGCTGCTCACGGGTCGGCAGGTGCTCGGCAGAGGCCTCGGCGGTGATCGGATCCTCCGCGCCCATGATGCTCACCGCGGTGCGCAGTGCGTCCATCGGGTGACAGGTGGTGGGCAGAGACGTCAGCGCGTCGATGACGGCCTTCGACGGCTCGCGATGCGCGCGGTCGAACTCGGTGAAGGTCGCGAGCTGCTCGGTGGTCGGCAGTTCGCTGTTCCAGATGAGGTAGGCGACCTCTTCGAAGCTGCAGTTGGCGGAGAGCTCCTGCACGGGGTAGCCGCGGTAGGTGAGCGAGTTGGTCTCGGGCACCACGTTCGAGACCTGCGTGGTGTCGACGACGACTCCGGCAAGGCCCTTCTTGATCTCAGT
>JAOPYW010000283.1 GCA_025964405.1 Thermoleophilia bacterium
AACTCGGTCTCGTCGAGCTACTACTCCAACGAGGCCTCTGACGTGGCGCGTGCCGAGTCGTCGCTCCGCACAGGTGGCTACACCTCCTACCCGAGCTACCCCACCTACCCGAGCTACCCGACGTATCCGAGCTACCCGACCTACCCCTCGTATCCGACCTTCCCCGACACGGGTGGCGACTACGGCGGCACGAGCCCGGGTGACGACTACGGCGGCAACTACGGCGGCACGGCCCCGGGCGACGACTACAGCGGCGGCTACTCCGGTGGCAACTACGGTGGTACGGCCCCCGGCGACGACTACAGCGGCGGCTACTCGGGTGGATACTCGGGCGGCTCCGGCACGAGCCCGGGAGACAGCTACTTCGCACCGCCTGCGCCACCCGTCGCCGGCTGAGGCCAGCTCACATGAACCGACACGAGGGGCCCCGCAGCAGTGCGGGGCCCCTCGCGCATTCTTACGTGATCGATCGTCTGGTCAGCTGGTGCGGCGCTTCGAGCGTCCGAGGGCGATGAGCCCGAGCAGCAGTCCGAGGGCACCCAGCACGATGCCGATGATGCCGAGCAGGCGGGCGCTGTCGACGTCGTCCTGGCTGGCGCCGTCGTGGTCGGCGGCTTCCTTGTCGTCGCCCGCGTCGTCGTCGCCTGCCGTGTCGTCGTCCTTCGCAGCCGACATCGCGTGGTGGTCGCCGCCCTCGGAGGCCGCCACCAGCGTCAGCTTCGGCGACGGCTTGTCGAGCTCGTCGGTCGAATCAGCCGTGGCCGGCTTCTCGATCCACTTGACGACCTCACCGTCGGAGTAGGTCTGGAGCGTCGGGAAGAACAGCAGGTCGCCGAGCTCCCCTTCGTCGGGCAGCTTGATGCTGACCCGGAACTCCTGGAACTCACCAGGTGCGATCTTGCCACCCGACCACTTGATCAGCGACACGCCCTCAGTCAGCTCCCCGTCGTCGGTCTTGATGGGTTCGTCGAGCTTGGCGGTCTCGACGTTCGCGGTCCAACCCGCCACGGGCTGCACGCTTGCGCCGGCGATGCCCTGCGGGAACTTGACCTCGAGCTGGGTCGTCTCAGCGCCCTCGGTCTCGTTGGGCACGCGGAAGGTGACGACGGTGTAGCCGCCCTTGACCGCGTCACCGCTGGTGCTGGCGGTTACGTGAGCCGAAGCGACCGGGGCCGCGATGGCGAAGATGGCGAGGGCGGCAAGAGCCGCGATCGCCGAGTTGCGAACTGACATGAAAACTCCCTGTGAGATGAAATGGTGGTGGCGCGCTGATGCGTTGCGGCTGCCGCGGGCGGCCCGCGAAGTCCGCTGCAGGACATGGTCCAGTGACGCGGCTTCGAGCCGCGCGCGGCGGAGACAGGTGCAGCGGGGCGGGCGGCCTGGGTTGAGCGGCGGCTTGAGTCGCCCACGACCCGGCGCACGAACCTCACCACGGCGCTGACGAGGACCCGAGCCTGTGTCCACGCCGCACGCTCGAGACGTAGCAGAACCGCAACTCCAAGCAGGATGGCGAGCAGGTGGAAGCTCAGCATCGCCGGAAGCGATACGGATGCCTGCTGCGACGCCAGGTGGGCGGCAGCGCCGTGATCCATCCCGTGCATCGTCGTGGGCGAGTCGAGCAGCATCGTCGCGTGCACGAGCAGCTGGGCCGCGGTGACGCTGAGCAGCATCGCTCCCGCTCGGATTCGATGTCCAGCGAACATGCGCGCGTAAGCGGTGAAGACTGCCGCCGCGGCGAGGAACATCGTGAGGGACGGGCTGGCGTGCGTCGCAAAAGCGTGCCCGAACGTGCCGATCCCCGACGAGACGAGCGCGAACGCCACCGTGCGAATCCACGGCCATCGCGCCGCGTCACCGTTGAGCTGAGGGGATCCGTCCATCCGCTCCGACCGTACCCCGAAGTCAGCGTTCGCGATACCCCGGATTCAGCCCGGCCGACTCCACTTGGCGTCGCACCGTGCCGATGCGGTAGACTACGCAGCGCTCGGCGGAGTAGCTCAGGTGGTTAGAGCAGCGGAATCATAATCCGCGTGTCGGGGGTTCGAGTCCCTCCTCCGCTATATGAAAGCCCCCGCATATGTGGGGGTTTTCGTTTTTGCAGAACCCCAGTATGCTTGGGGTGGTAACAGGGTGGTAACACGATTCCTGTCTGGCCCGGTGGTGACGGAAGCAGCGATGCGCCGACTACGCCCCACCGAAAGGACACCCCGTGTCGGCTCCACTCGTTCGCACTTCCACCCCTGGCATCTACAAGCGCGGCTCGCGCTACGTGGTCAAGGAACGCGACCACACCGGTCGCATCCAGACGAAATCCGCCGCGACGCTCGCGCAGGCGAAGACCATCAAGGCGCAGATCCGCACCGATTCCGCGCGCGGCGAATTCCGCCCCGCCTCGAACGTGACGTTCACCGATTACGCGCTCGAGTGGATCGACAGCTACACCGGCCGCACGAGCCGCGGCTTCAAGGAGACAACCCGCAGCGACTACCGCGGCGCGCTCAAGAACCACGCGATCCCCTACTTCCGGCGGATGCCGCTCGCGCACATCGAGCCGCGCGACGTGAAGCGCTTCGCGCAGTCGGTCGCTGACAAGGGGCTCTCACGCGACGGTGTGCGCAACGCGGTCGCTCCGCTGAAGGCGCTCTTGGCCACGGCGTTCGAGGACGGCGTTATTCGCCACAACCCGGCTACGAACGTGCGGCTCGCGACGAACTACGTGAACGCGGACGGTGAGGTGCGGCGCGTGAAGTCGTTCAGCGACACCGAACTCGCCTGCCTGATCGCCGCCGTCGACGACGACAACCGTCTCGTCATCGAGCTGCTGGCGTCGACCGGGCTGCGCATCGGTGAGCTGATCGCGTTGCGCTGGTGCGACATGGATCTCGAGCGCGGGCGATTGCATGTCAGTCGCCGCCTGTATCGCGGCACCTACGACACGCCCAAGAGCCGCTTCGGCATTCGCACCGTGCCACTGACACCTGACATGCGAACGAAACTGACAGCACATCGACTGTCTCTCCGCAGTTCGGGAGACCTCGAGCCAGTCTTCCAGACGAGCACCGGGACCCCGATGTGCCAGAACAACATCCTGCGCCGCGTGCTCAAGCCGGCCGCGATCGAGATCGGCATGCCCTGGGCGACGCTCCACATGCTGCGCCACACCTTCGCCACGCGCTGCTTTCGCAACGGCTGCAACCTCAAGCAAGTCCAAGCGCTCCTCGGTCACCACTCCGCAGCATTCACACTCGAGACCTACGTTCACCTCTTGCCCGAAGACCTGCCCGACCTTGGCTTCCTCGACAATCTCCCGACGACCGACGCCCGAGTGACGCCGCTTCGATCCGCCTGACCCCACCACCCCCAACCGACCCCTACTTCACACCCACCCAACCAACCTCCACCACTCTTCGCCTCTCATCCATCACCAACCACAACTGCCCGATCCACACTCCTGACCCCTTCATCTCGTAGAGGGGGAGGGGTCAGGAGTGTGGATCGGGCAGTAACCACGCGACAGCGTGGATTGTGAGATCGAGGGTGGCGCGTTGGACGCGCCACCGAACGCGCCACCTGACGCGCCATGGGGCCATCGAGTGGCCCCGCGACCGACACCCTCCGAACTGCTCGCGCTACCATGACGGCATGGCCGAGTTCTCAGTAGCAATCGAACGGGACGTCGACCTGGGGAGCGGGTGCCGCGCTCTGTTCGTGACGATG
>JAOPYW010000288.1 GCA_025964405.1 Thermoleophilia bacterium
TCGTGCTCGACCTCGACCACTTCAAGAAGTTCAACGACACGCACGGCCACCAGGCCGGCAACCTGCTCCTGCGCGCGCTCGCCGACTGCGTGCGCGTCGAGAAGCGCGACTCCGACTTCGCCGCCCGCTTCGGCGGGGAGGAGTTCGTCGTGCTCGTGCCGGGTGACGCCCCCGAGGCCGTGCGCCTCGCCGAGCGCCTCCGCGTCGCCGTATCCCGCCTCGAGCTGCCGCAGCTGGGGGAGAGCGGTCGCGTCACCGTCTCGATCGGTGTCGCCTCCTTCCCCGAGCAGGCCACCAACGCGTCGGAGCTGTTCGAGCGCGCCGACCAGGCGCTCTACGTCGCCAAGGGCACGGGCCGCAACCGCACGATCGTCTACCCGAACACGCAGGTCGTGCGCCGCGGCTCAGCCGGCGATCGCGCCGCGCAGACTGCCTGAAGCCGATCCGTCGCAGCGCTCATCGGGCGTTCGCCCCAGCTGGTCCTACGCTGCCTTCGAGCGCTGCGCGAGCTCGCGCTTCGCGCCCACGGCCTTGTCGGCGTGGTACGCCCACGCCAGCACCTCGGCGATGACGCCGTAGAGGTCGGGCGGAATTTCGGTGCCCACGTCGAGCGCGCCGAGGATCGACACGAGGGTGGGATCCTTCGTCACCGGCACGTCGTGCTCGGCTGCGAGGTCGAGGATCTTCTGCGCGGCGTGTCCGCGCCCCTGCGCGATCACCTTCGGCGCGTTCTCCTGGCCCGTGTCGTAGCGCAGCGCCGCGACCTCGATGTCAGGCGCACTGCCGTCACCCTTCGCCGCCTCGGCGCGACGCCGCAGCTCCGCCGCGCGCTGGGAGTGGATGTCGGGCCGCTCAGGCATAGATCGCCGTGTCTCCCGGTACGGGCGCGAAGGAAGGCTCCTCGAGGAGCGTCGACGGGGTCTCACCGTCGAACAGGCCCGTCGTCACCGTCACGGGACGGCGTGCCGCGGCTGCGAGCGGTTCCGCCAATGCCTCGGCGTGCACCTCGAGCAGGTCGCCCAGCCCGGCAGCATCGGTCTTGATGTCGGCGCGAATGCCGGTGGGCTGCGCATCGAGCTGGATCATCAGCGTGCCGAGCCGCTCCGTGTTGAGCAGGAAGGCGATGTTGAACTCCTCGAAGCTCACGTCGCGTCGGCTCGCGTCGCGGCGCACCATCACCTCGGCGACGCGCCCGTCGGGCAGCGGCACCTGGATGTAGAGGTAGCCCGGGTCGGCGCCGGTCTGCGTGCGCGACATGATCTGCTGGGCATCCTTCGCCTGCAGCAGCTGGGCTGCGTCGTGCGCCACGCTCGGGCGCGGATCGGTCGTCGCCACTTGGTGCAGCACGTGCCGCAGCGTGGCGACGTCGTGGTCGGCCGGCGGCTGCAGGGCGCGGCCGAGGTCACGCAGCGCCTCGTGCACGCCGGCGCGCAGCGATGCGAGGCGCGATCCAGCGAGCGTGTCACTGGCGGGGAGCTGGTCGAGCAGCGCGCCTGCGAGCTGGAGCGACTGGCTCTCGGGGAGCTGGCGGATCGCCGCCTGCAGCGCGCCCTGCGGAGCCGCCTGCACCGCCTGCATGAGCTTCGCCGAATCGCCCTGCGCCTGCGGTGAGGCCAGGAACTCGCGCAGTGCGGTCACCGTCGCCGCCACGCCGCCGCCCGATGCTGCGGTGCCGGCGTTCGACGCCTGCGCCGCACCGGCGGAGCCATCGGCCCCGCGGTTCTGCGCCACCTGCGTCGCGTTCGCGTTCTTGGCGGCGTCGGCCGCCGCGCCACTGACCGCGCCCGTCACCGGTGCTTCGGTCGCGACCCGGGCGGCGAGTGCGCCGAGGTCGGCCACCGCCTTCGCGACCTGTTCGCCGGTCGGGGTGGCGACGGCATGCGCAGCACCCGTCGCCGCACTCGCGGTCGCGTTCGCCTTGGCGGAGGATGCCTGTGCCTGTGCAGCGGTCGACGCAGCCTGCGGTGCATCCTCGAGCACGAGGGCGGGGGGCGCACCAGCTGCCCCGGCGCGACCGGCCGCAATGTCGGTCGGCGAGGCCGCGCCAGCCACGATCGCCGCCGCCTGACCGCGCACGGCCGCCTGCGTCGCAGCGCCTGCGAGTCCATTTCGTGCTGCCGACGCGTTCGCGCCCGCTTCGAGCTCGCTCGTCGACGTGGAGGACGTCGGCAGCGGAGCCGCCACCGTCGCCCGCGCCTGCTCGGTCGCCGTGGTCACCTGGTCGAGCGCGAGCGCACCGCTCACCTGCGCCGACACGTAGTTGCGGATCGCGGCGCTGTTTGCGGTGGAGCCGTTGGCGTTCGCTGCGGCGGCGGCGGGCGACGATGCCTGCACGATGCGCGCGATCGCCAGTTCGGCGGGCTCGAGCCCGGGGGTCAGCAGCGCGCGGAGTGACTCGGCGCTCGGCGGGCCCGAGGGCAGTGCACCCGCCACGGCGCTCGAACGCGCGGCGAGCGACGCGAGGGAGGGACCGAGCGAGCCGACCAGGTCGAGCGCGGCGGCCACGCGTCCGGCGGCGGCGGGGGAGAGGGCGACGTCGCGCCCGGCGAGAGTCGCGAGCGCACGCGCAGCCGCGCCCTGGGCGAGCGCGCCACCACCGGCGCCGAGCGTCGACGGGTCGGTGAGCCCTGCGTTGACCGCGGCGAGCGCGGCCGCGGCGTTCGGACCACCGGCGATGAGGTGCCGGCGGTGGGGGCCGCGCCGCCGGTCAGCTGGTTGGCGATCGCCGTGATGGCCTTGGCGAGCTCGGGCGTCACGGGCACACCGGCCTTGGCAAGTTCACCGATGACGGCCTGCGCCGCGCTCCCCGAACCCTGCGGGAGCCCGGAGCCCGCACCGCCGCCGCTGCCACTACCGGACGCCCCCTGTGGCGGCACGATCGCGAGGCGCACCTGCGCCGAATCGGCGCGCTCGATCGAGAGCTGCACGGTGTCGCCCACGCGCAGGCGCGCGTCGGTCTGCACGCTGAGCGTCTGGCCGGCGAGGGAGATCTTGGCGGCGTTCGTGTCGCCGACCTCGACCACGCGCGCGACGACCTGACGACCGGGGAGCAGCTCGAGCTCACCGCCGGTCGGGGTGTTGACGACGACGGTGCCGTCCTTCGCGGCGTGGGCGCCGGGCGAGGTGACCGAGGTCACGGGTGCGGCCTGGGTCGCGGATGCCGCGGCGGCTGCTACTTTCGGGTCGATCTGCACCGATCGCATCCTTGCGTCGGGGTGGCGGCGCCGCATCGTCCGTGCACGGCGCGCGTGTGACCTGGGCCACCCACGATGTATCGGCATGCACGGGTGCGGCCTCAAGCCCTCCAGCGCGTGCTTTTCGCGCCTCCTGCATGGAGCGTCTGCAATGTGTGCAGCATGACGCGACTGGCTCAGGCCGCGTGCGGCGCCGGTCGATCCTCACCGGGAATGGAACGTGGCCTCTACATAGCAGCGACCGGCATGACCAGCGCGATCGTGCGCCAGGACCTCATCGCCAACAACCTCGCCAACGTGTCGACGGTGGGCTTCAAGGCCGACCGCGCCGTGAACGAGACGTTCGCCGACAGCCTCATGTACAACATGCAGGGCGGCAAGCCGCAGGTCATGGGCACGCTCAACTACGGCACGCGCATCGCCGGAACCATCACCGATTTCTCACAGGGCTCGCTGCGTGACACGCAGCAGCCGCTCGACGTCGCGATCACGGGAGACGGGTTCTTCCGCGTGCGCACCGACGACGGCAGCGTCGCCTACACGCGCGACGGCCAGTTCACGCGGTCACCCGAAGGCTTCCTCACCACGAGCGACGGCAAGTACGTGCTCGGACCCGACAACCTGCCCGTGTTCGCCGGCGTCTCCGGTGATCCGGTCATCCGTCGCGACGGTGCGGTCTTCGCGCCCAACGGCGATGCGCTCGGCCAGCTCGGCATCTCGACGCTCGACGTGCCGAACGCCAAGAAGGTCGGCGACAACATGTGGATCGGTCAGGAGACCGGTGGCCTGCCCGGCACGACCCAGATCCGCCAGGGCTACACCGAGGGCTCCGGCGTGAACTCCGTCAAGGAGATGGTGGAGATGATCACCACCATGCGCGCCTACGAGAGCTCGCAGCGCACGATCACCGCGATCGACGGCACGCTCGACAAGGCCGTCAACAGCGTC
>JAOPYW010000323.1 GCA_025964405.1 Thermoleophilia bacterium
TCCGAGTTGCCCAGAGGTGTTCTGTCCCCACGCACGAACGGTGCCATCTGCCAGGATCGCCATCGAATGGGCATCGCCTGCTGCGACCTGACGCGCTCCCGCGAGCGATGCGATGGTGATGGGTGACGTACGCATCGACGTCGTGCCATCGCCGACCTCGCCGTTCGAGTTGTCGCCCCACCCCTTGACGCCGCCATCGGGCATGATTGCGAAGCCGTGTCCGTAGCCGGCCACGATCTCACGCGCTCCGGCGAGCCCGGCGATCGTCACGGGCGTGGGGCGATTGGTGGTCGAACCGTCGCCGAGCTGGGCGTCGGGGTTGGCTCCCCACGCTCGAACGCTGCCATCGGCCATGATGGCGAAGCCGCTCGCCTCACCGAGCTCGATGGCCCTGGCGCCAGCCAACGCCGGGATCTGCACAGGAGACTTCCTCAGCGTCGTGGTGTCATCGCCGAGATTGCCCTGTGCGTTGTTACCCCACGCCCACACAGTGCCGTCGGTCTTGATCGCCATCGTCATCTCATCACCGGCCGATACCATGCGCACATCTGTCATGCCGGGCACGTAGATCGGTGAGTGACGCTCAGTCGTCGTGCCGTCTCCGAGCTGACCCGCCCAGTTGTCGCCCCATGTCAGGAGGCGACCGTCGGGCATGAGCGCAACCATGTGACTTCCGCCAACGACCACTGAAAGGGCACCTTGCGCCGCCGTAATGCGAACGGGGGTGGAGCGGTCCGTCGTGGTACCATCGCCGATCTGGCCGCAGTCGTTGCTGCCCCAGGTCCAGACGCTTCCATCCGTGCGCATACCGGCCGCGACCTCGTAATTGCCAGCCGTGACGAAGTCGAAGCCCATGTTCTGCTCAGCGACGCCAGTGAGCATGGTTGCGCGGTTGGTGCCGGCCTCGGCGCGAGCTGGAGCCCCGAGCCACGCGCACAGAAGGGCTGCCATGACGAATGTGAGCAGCGGCCACGCCTTCGCGGGCGCGCGCACGGCCGTGCCGCTGCGCGCGACATCAGGGCTCAAATGCGGGTGAAGCTTCACTCACACTGTTAACGGCCCGCAAAGCCGCATCCTGAAGTGGGTGAGCATCAGTATGACCACGGTTGGATGGAGACGCGCGATAGACTGGCGCTGTGGCTTCCGGAACCGGCAGAGGGCGCATCACCCAGTCGAGCATCGACGCGGTACTTCAGCGTTCGGATCTGGTCGATCTCGCGTCGGGTTACACGCAGCTCACGCAACGAGGCGCCGAACATCTCGGTCGGTGCCCCTTCCACGACGAGCGCACGCCGTCGTTCTGGGTGAACGGCACGAAGGGCGTCTACCACTGCTTCGGATGCGGCGCGAGCGGCGACGTCATCACCTTCCTCCAGCAGAAGCAGGGCCTCGACTTCGTGGAGGCGATCGAGCTGCTCGCCGACCGGTATCGCATCCAGCTCGAGCACGAGGCCGGCGGCTCCGGCAAGCCGCGCCAGTCGAAGCGGCGCATGTACGAGGTGAGCGATGCCGCCGCCAATTTCTACGAGGCACTGCTCCTCGGCGGCGCGAGCGCCGAACACGTGCGCGACTACCTCGCCCAGCGCCACATCAGCGAGGATACGATCCGCGCCTTCCGGCTGGGCTTCTCGCCCGACGGCGGCAGGGTGCTCGTCGAGAAGGCGATGGAGAAGGGCTTCACCAAGGAGGAGCTCCGCGACGCCCGCCTCAGCACGGAGGGTGGCAAGGACTTCTTCCGCGGGCGCCTCATGGTGCCGATCATCGACCGCGCCCAACGCGTGATCGGGTTCGGCGCGCGCAAGCTGCACGAGGAGCAGTTCGGCGGCAAGTACATGAACTCCGCCGACGGGCCGCTGTTCCACAAGAAGCAGACCGTCTTCCTCGCGCCCGGCATCGCCGACGCGGCGAAGCAGGCTGGCCAGGTCGTCGTGGTCGAGGGCTACATGGACGTCATCGCCATGTGGCAGGCCGGCTTCCGCAACACCTGCGCGGTGATGGGCACGGCGCTCACCGAGGAGCAGGTCGTCGAGCTCAAGCGCATCGCACCGCGTGCACTGTTCGCGTTCGACCCCGATGCTGCCGGGCAGATCGCCACGCTGCGTGCCCTCGACCAGGCGCGCGCCCACGACCTCGACGTGCGTGTCGTGCTTCTGCCCGATGGCGAGGACCCGGCTGACGTGCTGCACGGCGAGAACGGCCGCGCGCGCATGGAGGAGCTCCTCGACGGCGGCGTCTCCCTGCTGCACTTCCGCACCAGTTCGCTGCTCGGCAGCGGTGACCTCGGCGACACGGGTGAGCGCGACCGCATCTACAACGAAGCGGTGGAGCTGTATCGCACCGTGCCGGATGGCCCTGCGAAGCGTGAGCAGATCGTGCGGCTGGCCAACGCGCTGCAGCTCGACGCCGGCGCGATGGAGACCCTGTACGCGACGACCGGTGCAGCCGCCCCGATGCGCATGAGCCGGCCGGGCAGCAGCGAGCCGCAGTGGCGTGAGCAGCGCGCGGTGCAGGAGCGGGTGGCGCACGGACCGCGATCGACCGCCATGGATCGTGAGAAGCGCCTGCTCGCCCTGGCGCTCCGCCGCGCCGAGATGGGAACCGGGGTCGACCTCGCCACCATCCTGCCGCCCGAGGAGTCGTTCGCGCTCGACGTGCATCGACAGGCACGCACCGCGCTCGTCGAATCGGGCGCCGAGGCGCTGGCGCCCGCGCGCGTGCGCGACGACGCCGCGCTGTTCCAGCTGGTCAGTGAGCTGTCGGTGATCGCCCAGAAGGCGATGCTCGCGGCCGACGACCTCGAGACGCTCGACAGCTCGATCGTCGAACTCGCTCGGCTCGTCGAGGTGCAGGGGCTCGATCGCCAGCTCGGCGAGCTGCGCGCGCGTGCGACCGACCCGAACGCCGACGACGACGCGCTGCTCGTGGAGCAGACCCAATTGCGTCGCCGCATCCGCGAACTCAACCCTCGGCTCGCCGAATCCCCCGACGAGCGGTGACCGGCATGCTCAGGCAGCGAGCCTGAGCGCAGCGGCCTCGGTCGCATCGGCCCGCGCATCGAGCCGGCGCGCCCGCTGCGTGGCAGCGAACCCCGCATCGACGGCGTCCTCGTCGAGCAGCCCATCTGCGCCGTAGGCACCAGCGAACGTCTTGGCGGCGAGCGCGCGTGCGGCCGTCGCCTGGGTTCGCGCCGCACGAGCCTTCGTCAGGAGCCCAGCCGCTCGGGCGTGCGTCGCCACGCCGTCGCCTGCCAGTTCGGCCTGCGCACGGTCGCGTAGCCCGCGTGCGCGGGAGGCAGCGCGGCTCGCGCCTGCTGCTGCGGTTGCCGCTCGCTTCGTGAGGGCTGCAGCGCGCGCCACCAGCTCCTGGACCGCGGGGTCGTCTGCCGTGCATGCCGCCCCGAGTGCACCGCAGGCGCCGTCATCGCCGCTCGCGCCGCCGCCGAGGGTGTCGTCGCCCGCATCGTCGCTGCTCGCCTCGGCTGCATCGACCCCACCGCCATCGCCACCCGCCGGGCCCCCACCGTCGGTGGAGTCGTCGGAGGTGCCGCCCTCGTCGCCCGTGCCCGACACGAGGTCGCTGGCCGAGCGCAGTGCTTCGATCGCCTGCGCCTGGAGGCGGCTCGCCGTCGCGTTGCCGGCGTTCGCCGCCCGGTCGAGGCCGTCGGCGCGACGGAGGAGGGGCGCAGCACCACCCGAGCTCGTCGATGACCCGTGGTCGGTCCGGGTCTCCGGAGCCGCTCCGGCGACGCTCGCCAGCACACCTCCGCATACGAGGAGACCCAGGATCGCGAGGGAGAGACGACGTCGAATCGGCATTTGTGCGGTATCGGCAAGGAGTACCGAATCCTGTTGCGTTTATTCCACATGAACAAGTACTTGACAGATATCCGATGTGCACCGACATTGGACTGGCCGGTTCCCGTGGTCGTCCCTCCTGTTCCGGCTCAAGCCCCACCACGTGCTTGCCGATGCCCCCCGGCATGCCCCAGGAGAGTGACGCACAATGACCGACAACACCGCCCGCACCGACGCCGTCGAGATCGACGCCTCGCAGGACGAATCCACCTTCACCGTCGCCGAGGCGAAGGCCGCGAGCACGCCTCGCGCTCCGCGCCGCAGCCGACCCGTCGAGAAGGCCGGCCCCGTCGGCTTCGACGACGAGGTGGAGAAGGAGATCGACCTGACCGCCGGCAGCGGTGGTCCGTCGATCGGCGACGACCCCGTGCGCATGTACCTCAAGGAGATCGGCAAGGTCGCGCTCCTCACGGGTGAGCAGGAAGTCTCCCTCGCCAAGCGCATCGAGCGCGGCGACATGGCCGCCAGCCGCGCCCTCATCGAGGCGAACCTCCGCCTGGTGGTCTCCATCGCCAAGCGCTACCAGAACCGTGGCCTACAGTTCCTCGACCTGATCCAGGAGGGCAACCTCGGCCTCATGCGCGCCGTCGACAAGTTCGACTACACCAAGGGCTACAAGTTCTCGACCTACGCCACGTGGTGGATCCGGCAGGCGATCACCCGCGCCATCGCCGACCAGGCCCGCACGATCCGCGTGCCCGTGCACATGGTCGAGACGATCAACAAGCTCATCCGCACCCAGCGCAAGCTCGCGCAGGAACTCGGTCGCGACGCCACGCACGAGGAGATCGGCCTCGCGATGGAGATGACCGCCCAGAAGGTGGGCGAGGTGCTCAAGCTCAACCAGGATCCGGTCTCGCTCGAGACGCCGGTCGGTGGCGAAGACGACTCGTCGCTCGCCGACTTCGTCGAAGACACCGTCTCGCCGGTGCCCACCGAGGCGATCGCCGCCAAGATGCGCCGCCAGGAGGTGCAGGAGATCCTCGAGACCCTCTCGCACCGCGAGCGCAAGGTGCTCGAGCTCCGCTTCGGCCTCCGTGGCGAGGAGCCCCGTACCCTCGAGGAGGTCGGCCAGCGCTTCGGCGTGACCCGCGAGCGCATCCGCCAGATCGAGGCGAAGACGCTCTCCAAGCTCAAGAGCTACCGCGACACGAAGAAGCTCGAGGCATACATCCGCTGACCTGCTTCGAGTGCTGAGGATCTGCGAGCGGGCCGGCGCCAAGTGCGCTGGCCCGCCTGTCTTCGCCCCCGGAATTGCCAACGGGGACGGCACCGAGGTGTCGCCCCCGCTGAGGGGAGATAACGACGGTCCCCACCGGGGGTTGGCATCCATGCCGTTCACCGCGGGTTGCCGCCTGCGGTGGCTGACATCCCGTCAGCTGGTCCGGTGGTCCGGCCCCTTCCGAGGAAGCGGCCGTCGTCGTAGTCTTATCTGCAGTCGGTGTCTGGAGGGGGATTCAGACGTGGTTCCGACTGCGTACCTGAGCATCCTCGTTCGGAGCCGCGACGGCGAGTGAATTGCAACCGTGCTGGCCCGCCGCGTCACTCGTGCGGCCCGCATCGGCCCTTCTGGCCGGGCGCGCAGCGACGGGCTCCGCGCACGCCGCGCTCCACCGAAGCCACGCAGATGCGTCTGAATCAACGCCGGGGGTACCATGCAGGCATGGATTCCGCCCATGACTGGCTGCCCGAGACGGGCCTCGGCCCCGACCCCGCCACGGTGGGTGAGGTGCTCGTGATCCGTCCCGGCGGGTTGGCTGCCGTCGTGCACGCGGTGCCGGCGCTGCGCCACCTGCGCGCGACCTACGCGGATGCCCGCATCACCGTGGCGGCCGACCTGCCGGCGAGTGAGCTGCTCGACGCGTGTCCCTACGTCGATCGCGTGATCGACCTCGATCGCCCGTCGGAGGCGCAGCTGGAGGGGTTCGACGTCGCGGTGTCGTTCGCCGAACCGGACGATGCCGCGGCGCTGCGGGTCGACGCGGTCGCGGCACGGTTCCGCGCGTCGTGGAGCGTCGGTGGCGCGGTGGAGCGGGGAGCGATCCATCCCGACTGGCCGCCACGGCTCCCGGAAGCGACCCGCATGCTGCGCCTGGCATGGCTGCTGGGCGGGAGCGAGCCAGACCCATCGCTGGGCCTGTGGCCGCGACTCGCCGACCGCAACGGTGCGGCGCGGCTCGTCGAGACGTGCACGCGTCCCGTGGCGATCGTGCACGTCGGGGCACTGCACGCCGACCGCCGGTGGCCCAGCGATCGATGGGCGCGCGTGCTCGAGCTGCTGGAGGGCGACGGGGTCGACCCGGTGCTCGTGGGGTCGGCGTCAGACGTCGGAGCCAGCCGCGCGGCGATCGAGGCCGGCAGCGCGCTGCCGCTCGACCTGACCGGCCAGACGAGCGTCGGGGAGCTCGTCGGGCTCCTCGAGCGCGCCGTGCTCTTCGTAGGCGGCGACTCGGGGCCGGCGGCGTTGGCGGGAACCCTCGGCACGCGCAGCGTGGTCATCGGCCCGGGGTCACTCCTCGAGCTCGTCGCGCGCCCGGGGCGGACCGACCTGGTGCATGCGGGCCCCTGCGCTGCGTGCGGGGAAATGGCGTGTCAGCATCCGGCGCGGCCGGCGCAGGATGTCGAACTCGAACCGGCACTCGCGCGCGTCGGGCTGGCCGCTGCGACCGCGCTCGACCGTTGGCGCGATGCCCGCATCGACTGACGAGCCGACCCTGCGGCGGGGCCCCGGCGACCCCGGGGCCTGACGAATCGACGACGGCGCGCCATCCTTGGCGCGCCGTCGGCGAGGTCGATCGATGGGGGCACGCGTCGTGCGGCCCGGGAATGGAGGGTCAGGTGGCCGGCGCGGCGCCGGTCGTGACGGGAGCGTCGGCGACTGCGGGAGCGGTGACGGGCGCTTCGGCTGCCGCCGCAGCAGCTGCTGCCGGCGATGCGTCGGTGACCGGTGCCTCGGAGCCCTCGGGCGCAACGCCTGCCGTGACGCCAGCGTTCGTGGCGGGAGCCTCGGCGATCGTCGCGTCGGTGCCGCCACCTTCCGGCGCCTTCGGAGCATCTGGCACCTCGCCGCCCGGGGTGCCCTCGTTGCCGTTCGGCGCCGGGGTGTCGCCGTCCGGTGCCTTCGGTGCGTCGGGCGTGCCTTCGCCGTCCGGTGCCTTCGGTGCGTCGGGCGTGCCTTCGCCGTCCGGTCCCTTCGGTGCGTCGGGCGTGCCTTGGCCGTCGGGTCCCTTCGGCGCGTCGGGGGTGCCTTCGCCGTCCGGGGCCTTCGGTGCGTCGGGCGTGCCTTCGCCATCGGGCGCCTTCGGTGCGTCGGGCGTGCCTTGGCCGTCGGGGGCCTTCGGGGCGTCGGGGGTGCCTTCGCCGTCCGGTGCCTTCGGGGCGTCGGGCGTGCCCTCACCGCCGTCCGGAACCTTCGGGGCCGGCTCCTCGGCAGGCTCGGCGGTGGGCCAGCGTACGTACGGCTCGGGGTGGCGGATGCTGGCCAGGAGCGCCGTGGCCTCGGTGGCGTCCTCCGGCAGCGTGTATCCAGCCTTGTTGGCGTAGATGAGCGTGAACGGGTTCGCCACGGCGGCTCCCGTCTGGGTCACTCCGTCGGAGAACGGCACCCAGAAGACCTCTGCCGATCGCTGACCCTTCATCGCACTCGAGACCACGGACGAGTCGATCTTCTCGAGGAGGCGCGAGACGAGTTTCGCGGGCCCCTTCGGTTCCAGGCGGGCGAAGTTCTCGGCGAAGATCTGGTTCGTCGCGCCGATGACCGAGTGGGTGGTGCTGCCCATTGCGAGCGCTGCGTTCGTCATGGCGTGCGGCGTGTCCGCAGCCTTGTCGATGACGCGCGCCGTGACGAGCGAAGCCTTGGCGAGGATGGGCGGGTTGATCGGTGCAGGCATCTGGGGTGACCTCCGGGTGGGACGTTGCCTCTCCTTCGCGTCCGGCTCGCCCGGCGGAAGGCCATTCGGGCGGAGGTGGCCTCCGGCGCCACGCGTACTGGCCGTCCTCGGACACGCCAGGTCGGTCACGCCGGATCGATCACGCTGGAGCGGTCACGCCGGGACGGGTTGCGAGTTCGTCCCGCCGATGCCGCTGTCGAGGAACCGCACTGCGCCCGGCATCTCCATGTCGTAGATGTGGGGGTTGTGCATCCGCCGCTTGATCGGCGGCACGAGCGCACCGAGGCTGATGATCATCTGCAGCGTCTGCGCGGAGTTGCGCAGGAACACGCCCGCCGTGCGCACGAGGTCGTCGACGTGCAGCGTGCGGAGGCCGACCATCGCGTCGAACCCGGCGGTCGCGCTCCCACGGATGGGCAAGGTGACCATGTCGCCGCGGTGGTCGACCTCGAAGATGCGAGGGTCGTGGCCGTCGGAGTACTGGTTCGCTGCGAGCCACGGGTGCCCCATGAGTACGGCGCGATCGACCATGCGGCCGAGCGCCGGGTGTGCAGCGGCCTCGCCGGCGATCCATGCCCCCTGGCTCTCGCCGCCGAGGAGCACCCGGTGCGTGCGACCGCGCTTGCGGATCCCCTCGAGCACGAGGAGGAGGGTCGCGAGCCCGGTGGGGAGGCTGCGGCGCATCTCCCAGCTCGCCTCGTACCGGAGGTAGGTGAGGGAGGCGCCGGCCCGGGCGGGATCCTGCTCCAGGGCGGCGCGGAAGGCTGGGTGCACGTCATGGCACGAGGTGCCCGGCACCCAGATGTAGATGTCGCGCTTCGTGAAGTCGATCGAGTCGAGCGCAGCTGCTGCATCGACCTGCGCCCGTGCCCAATCGACGTACCACGGGCCGTCTGCCACGCTGATGCGACCCAGCTCGAGGGGTGCCTGCGGGAAGGTGTACTTCGGTGCGGCTGTCGTGCCGGGCACCTGCGCGACCGGAGGGCCGGAGCTTCGGACGCCCGCGGGCGCGGACACGGCTGTCGAGACGCTCGTCATGGGATGGTCGGAGTATGGATGATCGGTTCCCTGTGCCGCGTCGCCCGGGGCGCATGGGGGAGACTTGCCGGGATGCTGACGCCCGCCGCACACGTGACCCGCCGCCGCCGGAAGGGCGCGTTGCCGCAGCAGGAGCCGGCCCGCGCCCCGATCGACCTGCTGGCAGCATCGAACCTCCCGCAGGGTTCGCGACGCATCGGGCCCACGCAGCGCGGCGACCAGGGGATCTCCGCCTCGGAGCGGCCGCACGCCGAGGTCGCCATCCGGCGCCTGTTCGAGGCACCCGGCGTCGACATGGTCGCGAACTACGACGCTGCGACCAACACCTACGAGCTTCGCTCGCGCACCGGTTCGCTCCGGTGGGAGCGGTGGGCGACCCCGTCGGGCGACCTTCGCTACGTCATCGTCGAGCGACAGGGCACCGTTCCGATCACCAACGTCGCTCGTGACGTCGCGGAGACGATCGAGGAGGAGCGAGCAGCCGCCGGAGGGAGGCTCCGGGCCGTGCCGACCGAACGCAACGCGTATCCAGACATCCTCCAGCGTCTGACCCAGCTGTTCGACCATCGACGCGCGGGCGACTTCGTCTACATCCCCAGGCCCGGCGCCGACCCCAACCACCCCGGCGGCGGGTCGCACGGCATCCCCGACGCGGTGCAGTCGCGCGCGCCGCTCGTGATCGCGGGCCCCGGTATCGCGCGGGGAGCGGTGGTCGACCGCGCCTTCCGCCACGAGGACCTGGCCCCGACCCTCGCGCAGCTCCTCGGCGTGCAACCGATCGTGGGCACCAGCGCCAGTGGCGTGCAGCGGCTGCAGTGGCTCCGCTGGCAGGACGGACGGTCGCAGGCGGCGGCCCTGGTCGATGCCCGTGCGGGAACGAACCCGTGGGGGAGCGCCGCGCGCGCCGTGGTCTTCACCATCGATGGACTGAGCCAGACAGCGCTCCTCGACGAGGTGGCACGCGGCACGCTCCCCAACCTCCGCCGCATCCTCGACTCGGGCACCCGTTACAAGTCGGGTTCGCTCGCGGAGTATCCGACCGTCACCTGGGCCAATCACAACACCCTGATGACCGGCGCTGCACCCGGCCACAGCGGCATCGTCAACAATTCCTGGTACGACCGCGAGCGAGGCGCCGAGCAGCTGATCACGGATGGCGGCGTGCGCAACTCGCTGCGCACGGGGCGTTTCCTGGAGCCGCAGGTCGAGACCCTCTATGAGGCGGTCGGTCGGTCGTTCCCGCGCGGAAGTGCGCGCACCGTCGCCATCAACCAGCCCTCCGGGCGCGGTGCGGACGTCAGCGTGCTCGACCTCCGCGGAATCGGCAACATCCTGCTCCACGCCCCGCGCGCAGCTGCGGCCTACCTCGCGGGGTGGCGCTCGCGCGACCGCGACATGCGCGACGAGCCGCAGTGGAAGAAGAACGCCCCGATGGACCTGCTGGCGACGTCCCTCGGCGTCGCGTACCTCGGTTCGAAGCGTCCGCCGCGACTCACGGTCATGGAGCTGACGCTCGTCGACAACCAGGGGCACTTCCACGGCCCGCACTCCGAGGCGGCGCGGCGCGCGCTGCGCGCCGTCGACCGACAGGTCGGACAGGTGCTCGCGGCGATCGACCGCCGGGGACTGGCTGATTCGACCGCGATCGTCCTCACGGCCGACCACGGCATGGAGACGCAGGATACCGACGAGGCGCAGTCGGGCGGCTGGTTCGAGGCGCTCGACCGGGCGCGCGACGACGGCGTCGAGACGGTCGAGAGCACCCGGTTCGTGTACCTGCGCAACCTGCTGTGGCAGCTCGTGTCAGGCGCGCCTCGCGCGGGTGCCCCCGGCGACCTCGTCGTTCGCGTGGGTGACGACGACGTCGACGCTGCAGGTGCCCCCAAGCCGATCGCGGCCGCGGAGGTCGTCGTGGTCGATGCCGACGGGCATCGATGGTCGGGGCACACCGGGCCCGACGGGGCGGTGCGCGTGCGGATCGACCCGACCCGCGGACCCCTGCGGCTCGAGATCCGCCGCGCGGGATTCTCGCTCGAACGCGGCACCGTCGCGCTCGAGGCCTGACGAGCCTCCGGGGTCGATGCCACGCACGTCGGGCGCGATGCTCGACGCTGCCCCAGACAGCGTATGTCGAGCACCGCGCCCGTGCGCGGTACGTGGTTCGTGCCTGCGGCCCCAGCTGCCGTCACGAACCTGTCTCGATGTGGCGAGCGCGTGCGGCGCCCACCGTTCCTTGGGTCAGGCTGCGGTCGAGGTCGCTGCTGCGCCCTCGGCTGCATCGCCGCCGCCACCGGGTGCCGGAGTCTCCGCAGGTGGCGTCTCCGCCGGCGGGGTACCCTGGGTGTCTGCGCCACCGCCGGCATCGCCGGTCGGCTCAGGCGCCGGGGTCTGCGATGGAGCCGGAGCTTCGCCCCCACCACCGTCGGGGAACTTGAACAGGCCCATGTTGAGCACGGCCTTGATCGCGTCGGTGGTCGGCGCTTCCATGCCGGCCTTCTTCAGGTACCAGTACGCACCCGGGCCAGCAACGGCACGGCCGATGCCTTCGAAACCCTGTGAGACCGGGTCCCAGAAGACCGTCTTGTTGCGCGCAGCGATCGCAGTGCTGTGATCGGTTGCTTCCTGGACCTTGCCGAAGATCGGCAGGATCCACTTGGCGATGCCCTTCGGCTCGAGCGCCGCGTACGCGCTGCCGATCGATGCATTGATGCCTGCAACGGCTCCGTTGAGCGAGGCTCCGACCAGCGTGGCCGAGTCGTTCATCTTCTGCGGAACGGTGAAGGGGTAGTACGCAATCCTCGAAGCGACGAGGGCTGTCTTGGGGAGGAATCCGGGACCGGTGGCTACCATGCCGATGATCTCCTTGTTTCATGCGCTCCCACAGCGCGGCTGGGTGAGTGTGGGGGGTGTTCGGTGGAGCGGTGGAGCGAGGGTTGCAAGCCCGAAGTGCAGCTTGCATACCGTTCTCCCCGGGGGGGCTCCAGCCGTGTCGCCGTTCCGTCCGGTGTGGCCGTTTCCCGGCGCTGCCGTGGCCGCCTGCGGGCATCGCGACGCCGCAGCGTGCGTGACGATGATCGCGACGCCGGATGACGACACCTGATATCCTGCTCGGGACCAAGTAGGGGCCCGCGCTCCTCACCTGGCTCACCCTCGTAGGTGAGTGGGTTACATCGAACGGGTATGCAGCCGAGGCGTGACCACGTCTCCGGCATGCAACGAGTGCGATGGGAGCGGGCGGAACCTACCGCCTGCGGATCGTGAAGTCCGGGGCGCGTCGCCGCTGTTGAGACACACGATATCCGGGAGACGGAACCCTGCGTAACACCTTCACCACCTGTTCGAACCTCGTCATCGCGAGGCCTGCACGATGAGGCCCCGCGGCGGACGACGCACTGACAACGAACGCGATCGAGGCCCGCAGACGCGTGTCAACGAGATGATTCGCGTTCCCCAGGTGCAGCTCATCGCTGAAGACGGCGGCAACAAGGGCGTCGTCTCGATCGGCGAGGCCCAGCGCTACGCGGAGGAGAAGTCACTCGACCTCGTCGAGATCTCCCCGACGGCGAAGCCTCCCGTCTGCCGAGTCATGGACTTCGGCAAGTGGAAGTACGAGCAGAACATCAAGGAGAAGGAAGCGCGCAAGAACCGCTCCCAGATCATCACCAAGGAGATCAAGTACCGCCCGAAGATCGGCAAGGCGGACTACGACACCAAGACCAACCACGTGCGTCGCTTCCTCGAAGCCGACGACAAGGTCAAGGTGACGATCATGTTCCGCGGCCGTGAGATGGCGCATCCGGAGCTCGGACGCAACATCCTCGAGCGTGTGGCAGAAGACGTCGCCGACATGGCAGTCGTCGAGACTCGACCGAATCTCGAAGGCCGCAACATGACGATGATGCTCGCTCCGGTGAAGAAGCAGGAGGAGAAGGTGGCTCCCGCCGCCACGGAGGCTCCGGCCACCGAGGCAGCAGCAGCTCCCACTCCCGCGACCACGGAGGCCCCGGCCCCTGAGGTAGCAGCTCCCGCAGCCGCCCAGGAACCTGCCGCCGCGGCAGCTCCGAAGGCAGCCACCGCCAAGGCTCCGGCCAAGGCTGCAGCGAAGGCCCCCGCCAAGGCTCCGGCCAAGGCGAAGGCATCCGCACCGAAGGATTCCGCACCGGAAGAAGAACCGACCGTTTCCAGCAGCACGGACGCACCCGCGACCTAAGCACCGCCGCACTGACAGACCACGACCCAGGATGGGTGGAGACCGACATGCCCAAGATGAAGACCAAGTCAGCAGCCAAGAAGCGCTTCAAGGTGAGCGCCAACGGCAAGGTGAGCCACAAGCACTCCTTCTCGAGCCACAACATGGAGCACAAGTCGCGCAAGCGCAAGCGCTCCTTCCGCAAGGACCAGGCGCTCGGTGGCAGCGAGTACAAGGAAGTCAAGGCGCTGCTCGGCACCTACTTCACGAAGAAGCGCTGAACCCAGCCCCGCCTGAGCGAGCAGCTCACCACCCCCGAAAGGATTTTTCATCATGGCACGAGTCAAGCGATCCGTCGCTGCGCAGAAGAAGCGCCGCACCATCCTCAAGCAGGCCAAGGGCTACAACGGCCTGAAGTCGAACGTCTACCGCCGCGCCAAGGAGCAGGTCTACAAGAGCCTGCAGTACACCTACCGCGACCGCAAGGTGCGCAAGCGCGAGTTCCGCAAGCTCTGGATCCAGCGCATCAACGCTGCAGCCCGCATCAACGGCCTCAGCTACAGCCGCCTCATCAACGGCCTGCAGCTCGCCAACATCACGCTCGATCGCAAGATCCTCGCCGACCTCGCGGTGCGTGAGCCCGCGACGTTCGCAGCGCTCGCAGCCTCGGCGAAGTCGGCACTCGACTCCGCCAAGACGTCGGCCTGATCGACACCGTTTCCATGACGGCGCGTCCGGAGCTTCCGGGCGCGCCGTTCGTGTATCCACGCCCGGAGCCCGCATGACCGATATCGTCACCAGCCCGCAGAATCCGCAGCTCAAGCTGGCGCGCAAGCTCCAACGCCGGCGACCCCGCGAGACCGAGCGGCTCTTCCTGGTCGAAGGTGAGGACCTCGTGCGCGCGGGTCTCGACACGGGCGCGACGGCACGCGTGCTCTTCCTCGACTCGGAGCGCGAGCCCGAGATCCCGATGGGCGACCTCCCCGGGCACGTGCTCCACGTCGAGCCCGAACTGCTCCGCACCGTGAGCGAACTCGCGCACGCACCACGCGTGATGGGCATCTTCGAGATGCCGGCTCCCGCCGACCTCGGCGAGCTCCTGACCGCGCGCCCGGCCCCCTGGCTCGTGCTCGACGGCATCGGCGACCCCGGCAACGTGGGCACCGTCCTGCGCACCGCTGCAGCCTTCGGCGCAGGCGGTGTCATCACGCTGCCCGGCACGGCCGACGTCTACGGCTCCAAGGCCCTCCGCGCCAGCATGGGCGCCGTGTTCCGTCTCCCGATCGTGGCCGTGGCGTCGGCGGAGGAGCTGCTCGCGCTGCGCGTCCAGCTCCCCGACCTGCGCATCGTCGCGCTCGACGGGGGCGGCACCGTGTTGCTGCAGCACGTGCCTGCCGCGCCGCACACGCTCCTGGTGCTCGGGGCCGAACGCGCGGGCGTCGCCTCGGCGCTCGTCGACGGCGCCGACCTCACCGTACGCATCGAACAGGATCCCGACGTCGAGAGCGTCAACGTCGGCGTGGCTGCATCACTGGCGCTCTACGAGTGGAGCCGCGGCGTCGCGACCTGAGCTGCGGCAGGTTCGCGCGCCTCGGTGGCGAAGCCTGATGGCATGACGTTCCCGATCGCGCACCGCGGCCTTCCGACGCAGCACCCCGAGAACTCGCTCGCGGGCATCGCGGCGGCGCTCGACCACTGCTCCGTCGTCGAGGTCGACGTTCGGGCGAGCAGCGACGGCGTTCCGGTCTGCACGCACGACCAACGGCTCGAGCGCGCCTACGGCATCGACGCACGGGTCAACCAACTCACGGCGGGGGAGCTGCGCACGCAGGCCCCCGACATCGCGACACTGGCCGAGGTCCTCGACGTGGTCGCGCGACGCGGCGGCGCCGTCATGCTCGACGTGAAGGTGTCACGACCGAGCGTGATCGATGCGATCAGGGCGACCGTCGATGCGTCCCAGGTCAGCTGGTGCACCGACCGCAGCGTGCGTCGTGGGGAGCCGTTGCCGGCCGGCACCGCGAGCTTCCAGAGCAAGGACGCGCAGCTGCTGCAGGCGTTCCGATCGCGCACCGGCGCGGCATGTCTGGAGCTGATCCACGGGGAGTCGTCGCTGCGGAGCCTGCTGCTGACGGCTCCCTTCATCACGACCTACGCGCACGGTGTCACCATCCCGGATGCACTCGCGAACCGTGCGTCGATCGCGGCACTCAAGCGCCTGCGCCTGGGCGTGTACGTCTACACGGTGAACGATCCGGAGCGGTACGCGAAGCTCGATCGGATCGGTGCCTCCGGGGTCTACACCGACGTGGTCGACAGCATCGCTCGCTGACGAATAGCGGTCGGTTGGCGGTCAGGATCGCGTCGCTTCTACCGGTATGCGGCCATGCGCTCCTGCGACGCTCACACTTAGGGTCGGATCTTCCGATGACACCCCATGGTCGCGCTCGCCCATACACGTGCCCCTACGCTCGCGTTCGCGCGCGTGGCGTGTGCGTACGCGGGGGCGGTCGCGGCGGCGCTGCTCCTGCTGCTGTTGGCGGCGCCGCCTGCCGGCGCCACCGCGACGAGCGATCGACCACTGCTCAGCCTCGACCGCAGCGACATCAGCCTGAGCGACGCGGAGTGGGACGACCTGCAGGGAACCCTGCGACAGCGCAGTGACTACTCGCCGGTCACCCTCGCTGCCGGCGGCACCGACCTGGTGAACCCGGCGCCTGCGGCCAACGACAAGTGTGGCGTCGCGGCGTCGGCGGGTGATGTCAACGGCGACGGGCGTTCCGACGTGGTACTCGGATGCGCCGAGGACGACAGCGGAGCGACGGATGCCGGCACCGTGGTGGTCTTCACGCGCAACGCCGCGAATACCGGTTTCGATGCCGCGGTGACACTCGTCAACCCGGCGCCCGCCGCCAGCGACTTCTGCGGCAACTTCGTGTCGACCACCGACGTCAACGGTGACGGTCGCGACGACGTCGTGATGACGTGCGTCCAGGACGACCTGGGTGCGGTCGACGCCGGCACGGTCTACGTGTTCACCCGCAACGTGGGCAATACCGGCTTCGACGCCGCCGTCGCCCTCGCGAACCCCGCGCCCGCGACGGGCGACTTCTGCGGAACGGCCGCAGCGGGGGGCGACGTCAATGGTGACGGCTTCGGCGACGTCGTGGTGGGCTGCCCCGACGACGACACGGGAGCCGCCGACACCGGGAGCGCCGTGGTGTTCCTGCGCAACGCGACCAACACCGGCTTCCAGGCCGGCACGACCATCGCGAATCCCGCGCCTGCGGCCAGCGATGCGTGCGCCTCCGACCTCGCCGTCGGTGACACGAACGGCGACGGTCGCGCCGATATCGCGATGGGCTGCTGGGCAGATGACATCGGCGCAACCAACGCCGGAGCGGTGGCGATCTTCACCCGCAACGCGGCGAACAGCGGCTTCGACGCGGCGGTGCAGCTCGCCAATCCGGCCCCGGTCGTCAACGACGACTGTGGCAGCGCGGTGTTCGGTGACGTCAACGGCGACGGCCGCAGTGACCTGTTGATGGGGTGCACCGACGACGATGCCGGCGCCAACGACAGTGGCGCCGGCTACGTCTTCACCCGCAACGCCGGCAACACCGGCTACGACTCCGGGGTGCTGGTCGTCGACCCGACCCCCGTCGCGTTCGACCGGTGCGGCTTCACCGCGACCCTGGGCGACATCAACGGCGACGGCAACGCCGACGTGGTGCTGGGATGTCACTGGTCGGGGCCGGGGCACGTGGTGCTGATCGCGCGCAACGCGACCAACACCGGGTTCGATGCCGGCGTGGAGATCACGCCGACGACGCCCGTCGCAGGCGATGCGTGCGGTAACGGCATCGCTACGGGGGATTTCGACGGCGACGGTCGCAGCGACCTGCTGCTCGGCTGCCCCGGTGACGACGCGGGCGCATCGGCGGCCGGTGCTGCCCATGTTCGACTGTCGATCAACAACGGGGTGACCGGCACGCTGGCAACGACGGCAACGGCCGAGGGGCTCCCGAACGCGAGCCCGGCGGTGTCTGACTACTGCGGCATCTGGGTGGCCTCGGGCGACCTCAACGCAGATGGCAGGGATGACGTCGTGCTCGGGTGTCCGAACGACGACACGGGCGGCACCGACGCAGGCAATGTCACGGTACTGCTGCGCAACGCCGCGAACACCGGTTTCGACCCCGGCATCGAGTTGGCCAACCCGACCCCCGTGGCGAGTGACAACTGCGGCAGGTCGGTGGCCGTGGGCGACTTCAACGGCGACGGGCGCGGCGACGTGGCCATGGGCTGCAAGCTCGACGACACCGGGGCCACCGATACCGGCAACGTGGTCGTCTACGTGCGCAACGCCGGCAACACCGGCTTCACCCTGGCCGGTGAACTCGTCAATCCGGCGCCGGGCGTGAGTGAATGGTGTGGCGTGGCGCTGACGGCGGGCGACGTCAACGGCGACGGTCGCGACGACATCGTCGCCGGCTGTCAGTTCGAGAGCTCGGGCATCGGCCACGAGGGCGCGATGATCGTCTTCACGCGTAACGCCGGCAACACGGCGTTCAACGCTGGGGTCAAGATCATCAACCCGACGCCCGTGCTCTCCGACTACTGCGGCCTCTCGGTCACCGCCGGCGACCTCAATGCCGACGGGCGCGACGACCTCATCATGGGGTGCCCGGCCGACGACACCGCGTCGGCGAACGCCGGCAACGTCGCGGTCTACCTGCGCAAC
>JAOPYW010000329.1 GCA_025964405.1 Thermoleophilia bacterium
AGAATCTCGTTCATCTCAGCCGATTTCGTCTCGATCTGCCGGGAGTTGAATTGACCGATTCCAGCCCCGATCGCGAGGTGCCTCGCTGCCATCAAGATCTGCCAGCGCCCCGGCTTGAACTCGGCCGGCAACGACCGATTTCGCCAGAAAAATTCCAGCTTGTAGTGTGCGAAAACCGCCGTGTAATAAGGTGCAAGTTTGTGGTCCTCATTCAGGATGCGATTTCCGAGCTGGTCGCGTAGAGACGGGACGTACCCCGTGGCTCGATGTGGCTCGTCCAAGAATGTTGACGCGAATGCCCTCACCAAGAGGTCGCGGGTCACGATGCGAACTTTTTCGATATCTGGAGCGTCATTGTATTGACGAGTTCTGCGCTCATACACTAGTGATCTAGCACCTTCGAACGTGTTCAGATACCTCTCGAGATCACGTTCTATCTGCGACCTGGCGTTCAGCTCTTGGGCCGAGACCGGCGTCTGGCTATTCGTAGCTGTGATGACAGCGGTCGTCAGCTCCTCGTCGTCGGTCCCGATTACCCTAATGGGAAGCCAGACCGATTCATCGAGCGAGTGACGCTCGTTGAAGAGAACGTGACTCGTCTGACCACCGTTCACCACTTGGTAGCCCTTGATGTAGATCCGATCCCCGGTAACACGGAGTTGCCGCGCGACGATAGTCACACCATTGTTCATCACCGCAAATCGGTTACGATCCTCCGATCGCAGCGTTTCGGCCATCTTGGCGTTTACCACGTTGTCGTCACCCCGAAAATCTCGAACGTTATCGATAAAGAGACTTTTCTGGATGCGCCCGACACCATCACTGATCAATCGAACATATTCACTGGCTTGGAGCACTCCGAGGTAGGCTTCGGAAACGCCAGGTATGGCTGGGAGCGTAACTTTCTGAGAGAGCGTGAAATCCGCCGACACAGGATTCTGCGTCGCAAAGTAGAGCTCCCTTAGCTGTCGAGCACCTGATGCGGTGATCTCCACACTTTCGAATAAATCGAGCGCCTCGAGATGCTGCTGCTCCAACGAGATCCGCCGGACGATTACGGTCGGCTCATCCCAACGGCCCATCGTGACGTAGTAGGCCTTCAAAACCGGCAAACCCCGAGAAAACAGCGCGCCATGAGCATAAATGGCGTTCTTTATCTCTAGACTACGGTCGAGAAAATCCGTCCGAGGCAACTCAGCGGTGCCGAAAAAATCGAGCATTCCGAGTCCAAAATTTCCGACCTCAGCTTCGGCGAAACCGGCGGACCGCTTGGCCGAAACCATGATAAACACGGCTTCGACATAACCGTTCCTAGCAGCGAGGTCGTTCACCTCCTCGGCGGAGGTAACCAACGCTCCGTTCACGACCACTGCTATTCCGTCGAGGCCAACCTCGTTTCCCGGTCCGGAAACTTCCTCGACGTCGAAGGTGTCAGAGTACTCTCGGGATATCACCGAGAAGTTCACGAAGCGCTCAAACCGATCGCTGGGATTCAGGTGGCCGAGCCCATTGGAAGTAATGAACTGATCGACCAGCGATCCGGTTATTTGTTCGAGCATAGGATCAGGCATACGCTGATCATACATAACGTTTCCAGCACGCGATCGCTTCCCTGCTCGAAACAGGCTTGCCACGAACGCAAATCTGCACGTCTCACACCCCGCGCGCCGCGGAGCCCCAGATGACCCGATGCACCTGCGGGGTCACACGCAGCATGGCGCGGCGCTGGCGCCCCTCGAAGACGCCGTCGTCGGCGAGGACGCGGTCGGTCAATTCGCGCAGCGCGACGTCGTAGTCCTGTCGCGTGCCGTCGGGCTGCACGAGGATCGGTTCCGGCAGCCCGGCGCCGATCGCCGCGAGCAGCTCCCACATGTCGTCGTAGTCGGCCTGCGAGGTCACCACGAACTTGAGCTGCACGCGTCCGGGTGCGGGCGCCGCGGCGAGGTACTTGCGGATCGTCGTCGGGTCGGGCGTCTCGCCGCTCGCGCGCAGCTTCGGCGAGAGCGACCAGAGGTCGACGTCGGGCACGAGCGCCGGCTCGAAGATGGTGGCGTTCGTCTCGACGGTGACGTGCTCGACCCCACCCGCGCGCAGCTCAGCGAGCAGCTCGGGGATGCGCCGGCGATGCAGCATCGGCTCGCCCCCGGTCAGCACGACCGCGCGCTCGCGCACCTGGCCCGCGAGGTCGGCGAGCGTGGTCGCGGTGGCGGCGCGCACGCCCTCGGGGTTCCACGAGTAGCTCGTGTCACACCACGTGCAGCGCAGGTTGCAGCCGGCCAGGCGCAGGAAGGTCGCGGGCTCGCCGCTGCGCGTGCCCTCCCCCTGGATCGAGTGGAACACTTCGACCACCGGCACCGTGCCGCGCTTCGTGGCGGGCGGCTCGACCGAGCCGTGGGGCGTCGCGAGGTCGCGATCTTCGCCGAGGCGCGCATCGGTGACGAGGTCGCGCGCGGCAACGAGGTGCTCGGCGAGCGTCGCGGTCTGGTCGTTGACGGCGTGCAGGGCGTCGTCGGCGTGCTCGATCAGGTGCGCCGAGGCGTTCTCGAAGGCGGCCTCGCGCGCGGCCTCCTCGTCGAGGTTGAATTCGTTGGCCGCGATCAGGCCGAGCTTGCGCACGTCATCGTTCACGCCGTCGCGACGCTTTCGAGGGCTGCGGTGGAGCCGTGGGGCGCATCGGGGTCAGGCGTGAGCCAACCGACCTGCGCGTAGCCCGACGGTGTCTCCCAGAGGCGCAGCAGCACGCCGACCTCGTCTGCGCGGTCGCTGCCGAGCTGGGCGCGGGCGACCTCGAGCAGGCGACGACGCATCTCGGCCGCGAGCAGCTCCGCCGTGGGGATGAACGCGACCTCGTCGTTGAGGTGGCGATGGTCCCACGCGTCGATGGCCGCCTTCACGTCGAAGAAGTCGATGAGCATTCCGGTCGCGTCGCTCACGGGCCCCGAGATCCAGACCTGGAACCGGTACGTGTGCCCGTGCAGGCGCGCGCACTTACCCGGATGGTTCGGGATGACGTGCGACGAGTCGATGGTGCGCTCGAGGTGGAGGACGGTGTGCGCCATGGGGTACATGGTACAGCTGACCGGCGATCACCCTGCACGATCCGCCGCTCGTGGCATCACATCGACGATGTGGCACCGTTGTAATTACGTGGCATACTGTGGCCATGGAAGCACTCGACCAGGTCAGCGAAGAAGTCACGCTCGGCAAGCAGGGTCGCATCGTCGTACCCGCCAGCATCCGGAAGGAGCTGGGTCTCAAGGAAGGGCACCGCATCCGACTCGTCGTCACGAATGGAGCACTGACGATCACGTCGCGACGCGTCGCCCTGGAGAACGCCGGCCGGAACGCAGGCGTCGAACCCTGGAAGCCTGGAGACCCGAGCTGGGCAGACCAGCTGGTCGCAGATCGTCGACGCGATGCGGCGTCAGAATGACGTACATCCTCGATGCATCAGCGATCATCGCAATCATCCAGATGGAGGATCGCGGCACCCGGGTCATCGAGTTGATCGAAGCCGAGGATGCGTACGCTTCGGCAGTGACCATCGGCGAGTCGCTCGCGAAGCTGGTCGAGCTCGGCATGCCCGACCGAGCCGCGATGCGGGCGATCTCGGCCATCGTGACCGACGTGGTTCCCTTCAACGTCGACATGGCAGTGATGACTGGCGTCCTCCGCGAGGAGACACGCGCAGCAGGCCTGTCGTTCGCCGATCGCGCGTGCCTTGTCACCGCACTGGAGCTCGGCGTGCCCGCCATCACCACCGACCGCGCGTGGAAGAGCATCGACCTTGGCGTCGACGTACGCCTGGTTGCCTGACCTGCGACGATGCCCCGATGAACGACCAGCACATCGACCTGAACGTAGCGGCCGAGCTCGCGCTCGCCCACCTCGAGATCGGTCCTGCCGTGCAGTGGCCCGACGCCAACTTCGACGAACTCGCGACCGTCATCTACGACGCGCAGCGCGGCGCGATCGAGGTCTACGACCGGTGGGCCGCGGTGGAGCTGGCCGCGCGAGCCGGCGACCACGCCGGGGTCGTCACGTGGCGCGACGTGCCCGCCCTGCCGATCGCGGCGTTCAAGCAGCTGCCGATCTACCAGCTCGACTCGCCGGCCGAGGCCCTCTATCGCTCGAGCGGCACCACGGCCGCCGACCGCTCCACCCACCGCATGCAGACGCTCGCGCACTACGACGCGTCGCTCGACGCCGGGGTCGAGGCGGCGCTCGTGCCCGACGTGGTCGCGGGCGCCGATCCGCTCGCGTGCGTGCAGCTGCAGCCGTCGGAGACCGACGCCCCGAACTCGTCGCTCACCCACATGTACGACCGCATCCGCACCGGTCCCTGGACCGATGACTTCGGCGCCTTCGTCGACGCCGACTTCGCGATCGACGCCGCTGGCGCATGGCACGCGCTCGAGGACTGCGCCGCGCAGGACCGGCCCGTGCTGCTGCTCACGACCTCGTTCGCGCTCGCGATGCTGCTCGATGCGGTCGAATCCGACGGCCGCGCACGCATCGCGCTCCCCCACGGCAGCCGGCTCGTCGACACGGGCGGCTTCAAGGGACGCACCCGCGAGATCACGCGCGACGAGCTCCTCGCGCGCGTGGGCCGGTGGCTCGGCATCGCGCCCGAGTGGTGCGAGAACGAGTACGGCATGAGCGAGCTCTCGAGCCAGGCGTGGCTGGGCACGATCGCCGCGGCGACCGGGCACCCGCTCACCGTCGATGGCGCAGTAGTCGGCGCGAACGCGGCCGCCGCGGGCGTGCGCTGGACCCCGCCGTGGCTGCGCGTGCGCGTCGTCGAGCCCGCGACCCTCACCGACGTGGCCGACGGCGAGCAGGGGCTGCTGGTCTTCCACGACCTCGCGAACGTGTGGAGCTGTGCGGCGATCCGCAGCGAAGACGTAGGCATCCGCCGCGGTTCGAGCTTCGAGCTCGTGGGGCGCGCACCGGGCGCGGCGCTCAAGGGATGCTCCCTCCAGCTCGAAGACATCTCCTGATGACCTTCGGCCGTGAACAACGCGACGCACTCCTCGACTCGCTCGACCGAGCGCTGCTGACGTGGCCCGACCACGACACGTTCGCGCTCGCGATCTCCGAGACGGTGCAGCACACGGGCTATGCGGCGGCCGACGTCGAGCACCAGCTGCGCCAGGTCATCCTGCGGGCGAGTGGCCGCGCGATGCGTGCCGTGATCGAGGCGGAGCTGGGCGCGAACCCCGACCTGACGGGTGCCCCCGAGGAGGTGCTCGTGCTCGCTTCCGGCGGTGTGCCCGGGCTCGCGATCGAGGGCATCGCCGCGGCGATCGCGGTCGGCGCGAAGGCGCTGGTACGGCCCTCGCGCGACGAGAGCGTGCTCTTCCATTTCCTGTCGGGAATCCGGTTCTGGGAACCCGCACTCACCGAGCAGGTCGAACTCGTCGGCATGTCGGGCGAGGAGGTTCCGTGGGAGCGGGCCGACGCCGCGATCGTGTTCGGCAGCGACGAGACGATCGCGTTCGTACGCGACCAGCTGGGCGGTGACGCCGCACGACGCGTCGCGGCCTACGGCTCGCGGCAGGGAATCGCCGTGGTGCTGCCGGGCGCCGACGTCGACGGCTCATGGGCCGAACGGCTCGCCGATGACGTCTGCACCTTCCGCCAGCACGGCTGCATGAGCCCGAGCTGGCTGTACGTGGTCGGCTCGGAGGCCGCGACGCAGCCGCTCGTCGCCGCGGTCGGGCGCGAACTCGCGTTCGCCGCGCCGCGTCACACGGCGCCCGGCATCGAGGATTCGATCGCGCATCGGCGCCAGCACGACTCGACCACGCTGTCGGCGATCGCCGCCGACCTCACCCCCGGCTCGTCACAGCTGTTCGCGGGCGAGGCGCAGCTCACCGTCGTGCGCGTCGACGACTATGCCGCCCTACGCACGGAGCTCGCGCGCCTCGGCACGCTCCTGCAGACGGCGGTCATCGCCGGCCCCTACGACGAGCGACCGGCGCTCGCCCAGGTGCTGCTCGAGGCCGGCTGCACCCGTATCGCGCTCCCCGGCTCGGCCCACGAACCCGACCGGCTCTGGCCGCAGGACGGCATCGGCCGCGTTGCACCTCTGCTCGGCGTCGTGCCGCGCAATCGCTGACGCATCGACGCCACTCACAGCTGCAACGACTACTCGGCGCGAGTCGAAGTTCAGGTGGGATGGCTGACGCTTCGTCGGCACACGAGTTGCTGGGGGCACGCATGCAGGTCAACACCGCCAAGATGATCATCGGGTCGATCGGCATCGGCCTCGGCGCGGCGTCGGTGACGCACACGATCGGACGTGCGAAGCAGGACACAAGCATGAAGACGGATCCGATGGTGGGCATCGCAACCGTGGGCGCGGCAGTCGCCACGGTCGGCGCGGCGATCAGCGGCGTCCTGCTCCTCGGCGCTGGGCGGCCGATGGGCGCGGCCTTCGCCGGCGCGGCCGCGATCGGCGGAGTCGCCGGCATCTTCAGTGGTCTGGCCGTCGGTGCTCACGCCAGCGAGTAGCAGCGGCGCTCAGCGCACCACGCGGTAGTGCACGTGCACGACGCCGTTGTCGAAGCGTCGCTCGCTGACCAGTTCGAGGTCGAGGCGCAGGTCATCGGGGAGTGCACGCGTGCCGCCGCCCACGACGACCGGTGAGTGCAGCAGGTGCAGCTCGTCGACGAGTCCGGCGCGCAGCGCCTGCCCGGCGAGGGTCGCGCCACCGATGCCCACCGTGCGCTCGGCGCCCGCCACCAGTGCGCGCACGGCATCGACGTCGAACTCCCGCTCGAGGCGCGTGCGCGGCGTGTCGACCGCCCCGAGCGTCGTCGAGTAGACGACCTTCTCGGCGGCCTGCCAGATGCCCGCGTAGTCGCTCATGATCGGCTCGTCGGGATCATCGGTCGGCTGGGCCTGCCAGAACGACATGATCTCGTACATGCGACGACCGAGCAGGTACGTGCCGACCTCGCGCTCGAGGTCGTTGACGGCCTGGTGCACCTGCTCGTCGGGGGCCGACCAGTCGAACTTCCCGTCGCGGTCGTTGACGTAGCCGTCGAGTGACGTGATCGCCGTGTAGACGAGCCGCGCCATCAGGTGACAGGCACGGGGCCGCGCGCCTCGAGCACCTGGTAGAAGCCGTTGACGACGGCCTCGATCTCCGGCCGGTGCGTCTGGAACGCGTCGGCCGACCACCACTTCGCGTCAGGGCCCCTGCCCTCGAAGCCCGCCAGCACGCTGTCGAGCTGCAGCAACGTGTAGCCGTGCTTCGCGTCGTCGCGGAAGATCGCGATCGCCTGGTCGCCCCACTGCTTGCTCGGCACCATGCGCTGGTACTGCCGCGCCGCGAACACGGCGTCGGGCACCGTCGCGTAGAGGCGATTGCCGCTGATGAAGGTCAGGGCACGCACGTCGCGCTGGTCGCCCGGCGCGTCATCGTTGATGCCGCGGACGACGACATCCCCCGGCTGGGGCAGGGTGCGGGGAGCGGTGCGCAGCGCCGTGACCTGCATGTCAGTGACCTCCGTCGACGTGGCCGGGCGCGATGCCCCCACGCGGATGTGACGGGATGGTCTCCCATCCCTGATCGCCCTCACCGGGCACGCCCTGTGCGCGCGTGCCGCGCGTGGTTCCGAGCGCGATGCGCTCGAGCACGTGCAGCTGCGTCTCCCCGTAGGCTCGAACCGGGTCGTCGGTCGCCAGCGGCGCGATGAGCACCTGCAGCCGCTCGAGCAGCTGCTGCGAGAACTGCGGCGTCGCGCCGGAGACGAGGGCGTCGATGTCGTTCGTGGTCACGCGAGGCGAAGTGGCGTCAGGCATGGCGAGAATCTACCCGAACGGTCGCGGGTGCGGCCAACCCCCGGCCACCGACCGGGCCGGAACGTCCCGTAACCGTTCACCGGGACCCGGCGATAGTCACGGTAGATGCCTCCCGTGCCCACCCTGATGCTCCCCGCCCAGGTCGACGCAGACTGGCTGGCTGCACGCCTCGACGAGGTGCGCGTGATCGACACGCGGCGCACCGGCGACTACCTGGCCGGCCACGTGCCCGGCGCCTGCAGCTTCCCGCTCGACGCCCTGCTCGTCGAACGCACCGATCAGGCTGCGCTGGAGCGGCTCGCACGCGCCTCCCAGCTCGCCCTCGCGGCACGGGGCATCCGGCCCGCCGACCAGGTCGTGCTCGTCGACGACGCCGATGGTTCGGCGGCCCTCGGCGCGCTCATGTGCGAGCTCGCCGGCATGACGCACGTCACCGTGCTGCAGGGCGGCGTCGCCCGGTGGAGCAGCAGCGGGCGC
>JAOPYW010000041.1 GCA_025964405.1 Thermoleophilia bacterium
CGTACGGCATGGATTCTGCAGTGACGGGTACCGAACAGGTGCTCGCCGAATGTAGCTAGGATCCAACCAGCGTCGAACCACGCCGAGGACTCACATGCAGATCCAACCCGCCTTCAACGCCGGTGCAAACCAGGGCACCACGTCAACTTCCTCCATCGATGGTGGCGGATTGGGTTCGAGCACCCTCGAGGGGCTCCGCGCCGACTGGAACGTGCGGATGAACGTCTCGCACGACACCGGATTCGTGGGTGGCGCCGGTCGCCTCCTCATCCACAACCTGGTCGTGGAGGAGAAGCGTGAGGTCACGCTCCTGCTTCCGGCCGCACTGCAGAACCGCCCCGGCCAGCTCCAGCTCGAGAGCGCCGCGATCTGCTCCGCCAAGCCCGGCATCGCTGCCGCGCCCGGCCAGCCACTGGCCTTCCGGGCCGAGGGGGCGAAGGTCGTCGTCACCATCCCGGTGCTCAACCTGAACGACTGGGTCTACATCGACTTCACCTGGACCGGTGGCTTCGCCAAGGGCGGCATGAGCTTCCCGCAGGCGCGTGTGCCGCTCGGTGACTTCCACCCGCAGATCGCCGTGCCGGTCACGACCGACAACGGGCAGGCGGCGCTCGCGCCGGTCACCGCCCGCTACGACGTCGAGCTCGGCACCGACCTCGGTGCCACGGTGCAGCTCGAGGGCGCGGGTCCCGACCTCGCCGGCATCGCGCGCCAGCCCAGCCCCGACGGCACCATGACGATGCACGAGTTCAAGAGCTACGGCACGCCGCGCATCGAAGCCGTCGTGATTCCGGGCATGGCGACCGTCGACCTCACGCAGGCAGTCGTCACCGACTCGATCTGAGCCGCGTCACCGGGCCGCGGCCCGACTGACACGCCGCGCTACGGGCGCAGCTCCCCACCGAGCGTTTTCACACGGTCGAGCTCGGCTCGAGGTCATGGCCACTACTTCGCGGCGCGCTGGGCGGCTGCAAACGCTTCGCGGCGCGGCGCTCCAATCGACGCCGTAGCGAAGCTACGACTTTCGACTGTCGCACCGCCCCGCTCGGTTTTCGCTCGCCAGCACGACTCCCGAAGTAGTGGCCACAACCTCTAGACTGGCGTCATGACCGACGCCGCCGCCACCGACGAGACCACGACCACGACCACCGATGACGAGGCGCCCTCGACGCGCTACGTGCCGGAGGCCGTGGAGACCAAGTGGATCGCCGAGTGGGACGCACGCGGCACGTTCCACGCCGAGGTCGACGAATCACGCGACCCGTACACGATCGTGGTGCCGCCGCCGAACGTCACCGGCGCCCTCCACATGGGACACGCGCTCAACGGGTCGGTGCAGGATTCGCTCATCCGGTTCAAGCGCATGCAGGGCTTCAACGCGCTGTGGATCCCGGGCGTCGACCACGCCGGCATCGCAACCCAGTCGGTGGTGGAGAAGGAGCTGCGCAAGGAGGGCACCACGCGCACCGAGCTCGGCCGCCCCGCGTTCATCGAGCGCGTGCAGGCCTGGAAGGACCAGTACGCCGAGACCATCCACGGGCAGTTCCGCCGCCTCGGCGCCTCGATGGACTTCGAGCGCGCCCGCTTCACCATGGACGAGCACTACGAGCGCGCGGTCATCACCGCCTTCGTGAAGCTCTACGAGGACGGGCACGTCTACCGCGCGAACCGCCTCATCAACTGGGATGCCGGTTCGATGAGCGCGATCTCCGCCCTCGAGGTCGAGCAGCGGGAGCTCACCGACGAGATGGTGCAGGTCGCCTACCCGGTCGTCGGCAGCGCGACGGGCGAGGAGATCGTGATCGCCACCGCGCGGCCCGAGACGATCCCGGCCGACGTCGCGATCGCCGTGCACCCCGACGACGACCGCTACCGCCACCTCGTCGGCCAGCGCGTGCGCGTGCCGTTCACCGAGCGTGACGTGCCGATCATCGCCGACGACTACGTCGACATCGAGTTCGGTACAGGCGCCCTGAAGATCACGCCCGGACACGACCCGAACGACTTCGAGATCGGCGAGCGCCACGGCCTCGAGCAGTTCTCCGCGATCAACCCCGACCGCACGATGAGTGACATCTGCGGCAGCTACGCCGGCCTGGGTGTCGACGAGGCGCGCGTGAAGATGACCGACGCGCTCGAGGAGCAGGGCGCGCTCCGCCTGCGTGAGCCCTACCGCCATTCGGTGCCGCACTCCGAGCGCTCGGGCGTGCGGATCGAGCCGCTCATCTCCCTGCAGTGGTTCGCCGACATGCGGTCGCTCGCCGCGCCCGTGAGCGAGTGGGTGCGCGACGGCTCGGTGCGCTTCGTGCCCGACGGCATGAAGTCGATCTTCCACGGCTGGATGGACGACCTCAAGCCCTGGTGCCTCTCGCGCCAGCTCTGGTGGGGCCATCAGCTCCCGGTCTGGTACCACGTCGACGACGAGACGCGCGTGCACGTCAGCACCGACGGCCCGCCCGCCGACGAGGCCGACCAGTGGCGCCGCGACGAGGACGTGCTCGACACCTGGTTCAGCTCCGGCATGTGGGACCACGCCACGCTGGGCTGGCCCGACGACACGGCCGAGCTGCGCTACTTCCACCCGACCGCCGTGCTCTGCACCGGCCGCGACATCATCAACCTGTGGGTCGCCCGCATGATGATGTTCAGCAACGACCACCTCGGCGAGGTGCCGTTCCACGACGTCTACCTGCACTCGACCGTGCAGGCGACCGACGGCCGGCGCATGTCGAAATCGCTCGGCACGGGTGTCGACCCGCTCGACCTCATCGCGACCTACGGCGCCGACGCCACGCGCTACGGGCTGCTCGACATGAGCTCGACGCAGGACGTGCGCTTCAACGAGGGACGCATCAAGGAGGGCAACCAGCTCGCGAACAAGCTCTGGAACGCACTCCGCCTGCTGCAGGTCTTCGGGGGAGCCGACATCGATCCGGACGCGGTCGACTCCTTCGACCCGACGACGTCCGCCGTGCGGCTCGAGGATCGCTGGATCCTGGCCCGGCTCGATCGCGTGCAGCGCGAGGTCACGCGTGCGCTCGACGCGTACGAGTTCCACAACGTCACCAAGGCGCTCTACAACTTCTGCTGGAACGAGCTGTGCGACTGGTACCTCGAGAGCATCAAGGACCGCCTGCGTTCGGAGGAGCCGCTCATCAAGGCGGAGGCCGTCACGCAGCTCGCCTGGGTGCTGCACGAGACGATCACGCTCATCCACCCCGTGATGCCGCACCTGAGCGAGGAGCTCTCCGCGCAGCTCTGGGGCGAGCCGTCGGCGGAGCACTGCCTGGTCGCCGCGAGCGACTGGTCCGACCACACGTTCGACGGTGGAGCGCCGGCTGTCATCGCGGAGGCGGAGGAGCAGTTCGCGCGCACGCAGACGCTCGTGACGCGCCTGCGCAACGTGCGCCAGGCCGCTGACATCAAGCCGCGCCAGACCGTGCACGCCCGGCTCGAGCTCGACGACCCGTCGGCCGCGACCTGGAGCGACCTCGACTCGCTGCTGTTCGTGCTCGCCAACATCGAGGTCGGCGGCGGCGAGCCCGGTGTCGACGGCATCGCGCTCCCCATCGAGGGCGGTTCGCTCGTGCTCTACGGGCTCGACGCGCAGGTGCTCAAGCCGAAGCTCGAGGCCGACCTGAAGACGGCCCGCGGCGAGGTCAAGCGTGCCGAGGGCAAGCTCGCGAACGAGAAGTTCACGGCGCGCGCGCCCGCCGAGCTCGTGCAGGAGGAGCGCGACAAGATCGAGCGCTTCACCCGCGAGGGCACCCAGCTCGAAACCGTCA
>JAOPYW010000059.1 GCA_025964405.1 Thermoleophilia bacterium
TCGATCCAGTCGTTTGCCCAGCTGGTCCAGTAGTCGTTGCGTGCGGTGTGCAGGCGTGAGCGGGTCCAGTAGCGTGCGCCTGCGCGCAGGATGTCTGCGGCACCGGCGTAGGCGGAGTCGCGGCATCGGGTCGCGGACACGCACGCGTCGGCGATGTTCCATGGAGCGACGGCGCCCTTGGTGATGCGCACCTCGTCGACCTGGCTGCCCGCGAAGCGCCAGCCGTTGCTGGCCCCGCCGCCGCCGATCGTCACGGTCGGGTCGACTTGCGCATTCAGCGGCGTCTGGGCCCCGCCGTACAGTGCCAGCGTCTGCGGGGCGCCGTTGATCCAGAGCTGGAACGCCGCCGGGTTGCCGTTCACGAACACTGCCGTGATGTGTGTCCACGTGTTGGCCATGGTCGCGGCGACCGCGGCTGACACGCCGAACACCTCGTTGTTGTTCTCGGTGCAGAGGCCGAATCGACCCGACGCGTCGATCCACAGGCTCTGCCGCGCGGCCGCGCCCCGGAAGGCAAACGGGATCACGTTTGGCGTGCCGTTCCACTTCATCCAGAAGTCGACGGTGGTCGCCGCGACGGCGGTCTTGTCGAACGGCACGCCGTTCGCTTTCAGCTCGCCGGAGCAGGCGAACGACGCTGCCTGGCCGAATGCTCCGCCCTGCCCGGCGGCGAAGCGCACGGCAGGGGAGCCCGACGAGGCCGCCGGTGCGGTGTTGCCCGTCGCATCGGTCGCGTCGCCGTCGAGGTGCCAGTTGGCGACCACGTCGTCGGCCGCCCGGTCATGCAGGAGCTGCAGGTGGGGGCGCCGCGTCTTGTAGTAGCCCAGGATGTCTCCGGCGCCGAGTGCCATCGGCGCGATGCGTACCTCGTCGATGTCGCCGATGAACGGTTCGGAAGCGACGATGGTGTCACCCAGCACGATCGGGCTCGCGTTCGTGCGAGCAGGATTGCCGAGCGCCACGGAGCCGCCGGCCGGCGCGCCGTCGACGTAGAACGACATCGAATTGCCCGACGTGAGCGTGATGGCCACGTGGTGCCAGGCGCCGTCGACCAGCCCGACCGACGTGCGACAGACCGACCCGCGTGCGCCGGCCGTCGGCACGATCATGGCGCAGATGAGGTTCGCACCCCGATCGAACTCGACGCTGTAGGTGCAGGTGTCACTCCCGGTGCAGCCACCCGGCGACTTGCCGAGCACGTGCGGGTAGCCCGTGTTCGCGATGCTCGTCGTGCGGAACCACGCGTCGACCGTGAAGTTGTTCGCAGTACCGATCTGGGCCGAATGGGGGAGCGAGACGCGCTGCCCCGTGGTGGTGGAGATCGCGGAGCCGAATCGACCCGTGCCGTAGGTCGCTGCCCCCGTCCACGATCCGGTGCCGCCTGATTGCCCGTACGCATCCGAGGTGAGGTCGCCGTCGAGATGCCAGACCGCGGCAGCCTGCTCCGGTGGGGTCGTCCAGGTCTGCGACTGGAACCGGTCCATCGTCACGCCCGCGACGTTCTGCCACGAGGAGTGATACACGGCAGACTTGATGGCGGGGGCGTTCGTCGTCGACGGGTTGGCGCGACCCGTACCGGCTTGGGCGTTCACGTCGTCACCGAGCATCGAGGTCGGCGCGACGCACGACGAGGGAACGGTGAACGAGATCTCCGCCGATGGCGCTGGCGTGTTGCCCGCCCAGTCGGCCACCTGTACCCGGGCATAGTAGGTGCCGGGCGTGGCGACGTTGAGGTCCATCGTGTGGTTGAGGCCGTCGAAGCGAGTGGCGCCGGTGAAGGCGAAGGTGTCAGTCACCTGGTTCGGGTACCCGCCTGCCCAGCTGCCCAGCGACGTCGGACCGTAGCGCACGACCATGCTCGTCGATTCGTCTGCGACCTGTCCGATGGTGACGGTACCGTCGCAGGTCACCGTGGCGGTCGGCAGGCCCGAGGGCGTCGGCGTGATCACGTCGCTCCAGCGCATCGCACGAGCATGACCCGAACTCATCACCCAGACCTTGCCGGCCGCTGCCCCGATCCCCGAAGGGTAGTAGGTCTTCGACTGGGTCGGAGCCAACTGATACCCGCCGATGTTCGTGCCGAGGTTCGACACGGTCGTCGTAGCACCTGATCGCGGGGTCGGGTCGACATAGCGTGCGCCGAACAGGCCGCCCCAGATGATCGCTCCGCCCACGGCCTGTACGCCCTCGACGTACTGGGTGTCGCTTCCGGCGCTGGTCGTGGTGAAATCGGGTTGTCCCACCACGGCGTCCATCGCAGTGCCGGTCGCGATGGTCTGTGCGTTGTTCCAGATCACGACACGGTTGTTGTTGCGATCACCCACGATCAGCTGGTCGTTGCTGATCGCGACGCTCCGCGGCCAATCGAGGGTGGTGTTCGACGTCGCCCCGCCGCCCCCCAGCACGACGTCGGCCGTGGGACTGCTTGCAGGCGCGCTCCACCAGTCACGGAAGATCATGATGCGGTCATTGTTGCCGTCGCCGACGTAGACGTCACGCCCGTCACTGGTGACGCCGGTAGGCGCGCTCATCTTCGCGAGCGTGCTGCCGCCGCCGGTCGCGATGAAGGAGGGCTGCCCGAGGACCCACTGCGGCTGGTCGGTGTCAGTCGTCGGGATGTGGTCCCAGGCGAGGACGCGGTTGTTGCCGGAATCGGCGACCAGGACGCGCGTGCCATCCGTCCAGACACCGTACGGCGTGTTCAGTGTCGCCTGGGTCGGGCTGATGCCGGCGGGGCCGTTGGGGCCTGCATTCGTGCGCGCCGACTGCCCGTAACGGATGTCGAACGGGGTATCGATCGAGGTCGGGGTGTTCCAGACGCGCAGTGTGCTCTCGCGGGAGTCGACGGCGAGGAGCTTGCCGTTCGCGCCGAATGCCAGCTTGTCGCCGGTCGCGCTCGAGGAGCCGAGCGTCTCGAGCGTGAAGTGAGTGGCGTTCGTGACGTCCTGTGGCGTCGTGGCCGTCGCCGTCGTGTGCCCCAGGATGGCGGTGGCTGCGGCGCCGTCCGCGGCTCCGGAGGCGTATCGCACGACGCGGTTGTTCGCCCCGTCCACGACGTACAGGTCGCCGTTCGGATCATAGGCGACCCCGGTGGGGCTACGAAGCGAGCTGCTCGTCGCGGTTGCCGCGCCCCGATTCGCCAAGGTGCTCGTGAAGTCGACCTGGCCGTAGACGTTGGCGGCGTTCTGCGCACCGCCGGTGAAGTAGGGCAACGTGGTGGTGCCGGTCCAGGTGCGGACGCTGTGGGTCGACGTATCGGAGACGGCGAGTGTCACGACCGCCCCGTTGACCTTGGCCGACACGTCGGTGGGGTTGTTGAGGCGGTTGCGCGCGTTGCTGGCGCCGGTCGCCGTCATGTTCGGCTGCCCGATCACCTCGTCGGCCGCCTGGCCGTTGACCGTCGGCCACGAGTTCCAGATGAGCACGCGATCGTTGCCACGATCGACGACGTAGAGGCGCGTGCCGTCGAAGAACACCCCACCCGGATAGCTCAGCGTGGATGCGGACGGGCTCGACGCTCCCCCACAGTCGTGCTGCACTGCGCGACCCTTGCCGTTCGCGCAGGTGAACTCCACCGCGCCCTCGCCGGTCTGGCCGAGGATCACGCTCGCCGAATGCGTGCCGTTCGTCGTGGGGATCGAGTTGAACAACAGCACGCGATTGTTCGAGCCGTCGGAGATCGCCATTGTCGTCGCGCCGATCCACGTGCCGCTCCCGCCCTCGGCGAGCTGGTAGTCCTCGTTACCGGTGCCGTTGGAGTTCGTGTTGAGCTGACCCATGGCCACGTCGCCGATGTCGCCGTCCGCGAGTCCGCTGCCACCGCCCTCGGGGTCATCGAGGATCAACACGCGCCGGTCGTGTGCGTCGCCGACCGCAATCTTGACGTTGGCCACGCCGCCCGTGCCGCCGGACACGGCGAGCGCCAGGGGGTGGTTGCTGCCTGAGGACAGCCCGACGATGCTCCATGAGACGTTCACTGCAGGCGTGGACCCGCCGGCAACGGTCGGCTTCCACAGGTACCTCGACGGCACCGTGCCCATTGCGCCTGCTCCGGGGCGCGTGGCCCAATACAGCACTCGATTGTCGGAGGTATCGGCGACGTACACGCTCCCGTCCGCGTCGACCGCGACGTCGCCCGGGCTATCGAGCCCGTAGGTCGCGGTCGCCTGCACCGCCGTGCCCTGCGCGCGATCGGTGTAGCTCGTGGCGCCGAGCAGCATGTCGGCGTTCTGCCCAACCGAGAAGTTGACCGCATGGGCCGCCCCGGCGGTGACCCCGGCGACGGCCAGCACGGCGGCGGTCGCGACCCCGACCGCGATCGCGCGCACGTACACGCGCGAAGCGCGCATACGAGTCAGCACGGTGGACGAGGAATGGGCCACGGGGGATTATCGGCTTCGCGGACCGGAAACTGAGGGGATCGTTACGCGATGGAACGGTGCTGTGAGGCGTTGACATTCCTGATCTGAGCCGTATCGCCCGGGTTGACGTCGAACCCCTGCGTGCACCGCCCGAACCGACCTAGATACGCGCGCCATCCGTCCGCACGCCGTCCCTTAGGGGTTGGCGAGTGCGGTGAGTGCGACGGTGCCGGTGTAGGTGCCGGCGGGGGTGTTGGTGGGTGCGTTGAGGCGTGTGGTGAGCACGATGGTGTCGGTGGCTGCGCTGTAGGTCGTGCGCTGGTGGAGCACGACGTCAGTGATGCCGAGCGCGGCGTAGAGGTTGTTCGTGACATCCGATTCCGCGAAGGGGCCGGTCGCGCCCCACTTGGGGAGCCGTCCTCCGGTGGCGTTGCGCACGGTGAAGCCGATGCCGAGGGGTGATGAGGCTGGCCATGCTGCGGGTGCGGAGGCGGGCGGCTGGAAGTCGGGTACGGTGCCGGCGGGTGTGCCGGTGAGGCCGGTCGTGTTGCTGGAGTCGTGGGCGAGCAGTTGGTAGCCGCCGGCGTCGTCTGACGTGACGAGGATGGTGCTTGACGCGAAGCCGTCGGTGCCGAGGGTGGGGGTGCCGAAGTCGACGTTTGGGTTGACGCTGATCGAGATCGAGGTGGTGGAGTCGGTTTCGATCCAGTCGTTTGCCCAGCTGGTCCAGTAGTCGTTGCGTGCGGTGTGCAGGCGTGAGCGGGTCCAGTAGCGTGCGCCTGCGCGCAGGATGTCTGTGGGGCCGGCGTAGGCGGAGTCGCGGCAGCGGGTGGTGGTGGCGCATGCGTCGGCGATGTTCCAGGGCGCGACGGCGCCCTTGGTGATGCGCACTTCGTCGACCTGGCTGCCTGCGAAGCGCCATCCGTTGCCGGCTCCGCCGCCGCCGATCGTCACGGTCGGGTCGACGCGCGCGTTCAACGGGGTCTGCGCTCCGCCGTACAGCGTCAGTGACTGTGGTACGCCGTTGATCGAGAGCTGGAACGCGGAGGGGGTGCCGTTCACGAACACGGCCGTGATGTGCGTCCACGTGTTGTTCATCGTCGCGGTGACCGCGGCTGACACGCCGTAGACCTCGCTGTTGTTCTCGGTGCAGAGACCGAAGTGACCCGAAGGATCGATCCACAGGCTCTGTCGCGCGGCCGCTCCGCGGAACGCGAAAGGGATCACATTTGGCGTGCCGTCCCACTTCATCCAGAAGTCGACCGTGGTGCTCGCGCCGGCGGTCGTGTCGACCGGCACGCCCGTCGCGGTCAGCTCGCCGCTGCCGGCGAACGAGGCCGCCTGACCGTAGGCGCCACCCTGCCCGGCCGCGAACCGCACGGCCGGGGAGCCCGACGAGGTCGCGGGCGCGGTGTTGCCCGTCGCATCGATGGCGTCGCCGTCGAGGTGCCAGTTGGCCACCACGTCGTCAGCCGCACGGTCGTGCAGGAGCTACAGGTGGGGACGCTGCGTCTTGAAGTAGCCGCGGATGGCGGCGGCGTCGTAGGCTCGTGGCGCGAACCGCACCTCGTCGATGTCGCCGGCAAAGTTGTTGCCGGTCGGTTGTCCGCCGATGCGCATGGGCGAGGCGTTGAGGCTGGCCGTGCCGGTCAGTGCAATCGGGCCCGCCGCGAGCGAACCGTCCGTGTACAGGCGCAGGTCGTTGGTGGCGTCGACGGTCAACGCGACGTGGTGCCAGTTGCCATCGCGAAGCGTGCCGATCGCCACCGACGCATTTCGTTGCGCGCCGTTCGCGTAGACCACGGCATTGATCCGGTCAGGCCCGCTTCGCGTCTCGATCGAATACGTGCAGTCAGACGCACAGCTCCCCTTCGACACCAGCACCTTGGTGCCGGCAGTGGCGTCGGTCGTTCGGAACCATGCATCGACGGTGAAGTCGTTCGGCGCGGCGATGTAGGGATTGTCGGCCACGCTGCCGTACTGGTTGATGCCGTCCATGGAGATCGCTTGGCCGAATCGGCCGGTGGGCGTGTAGGCCGGACCATTCGACCAGGT
>JAOPYW010000080.1 GCA_025964405.1 Thermoleophilia bacterium
TCACCGTCGGCGGCGCGGCAGATGCGGGTGTAGTCAGCCACCGGGATGCTCTCGGGGTCGGTGCGCATCGCGAGTTCCATGTAGACGCCGTTGTGGCAGTCGGTGGGGTAGCGGTCGGGGAGCCTGCCGCAACCCGCGATGGCGGCGCGCGCCGCGGCGACGGGGCCGGTGGTCTGGGCACGCAGCAGGGCGTGGCCCATGCCGTGCGCGCAGCCGGTGCGCGCAGCCGGGTCGTGGCAGAGCACGGGGAAGACCGCAGCGACGTCGGCGTCGGGGCTCTTCGACATGTAGCCCTCGGCGAGCCCGTGCACGTAGCCCGCGGTGCAGAGCTGCGTCGAGCCGCTCGGGAAGTCGGGGGCATGGCCCGCATCGGCGGCGCGCAGGCCCTCGGCGCGACCGAGGTTGTGCATGGCGGGATGGCAGACCCCGCCGAGGCGCTGGTCGGTCGCGGCGAGCTTGTCGGCGCGGCCGACATAGGCGTTCACGGCTGCGGAGCGGGCGTGGCCGGTGCGTCCATCGGCCGCCTCGCGCGCACCGTCGAGGAACTGGTTGGAGAGGCACTGGATCTGCAGGCCCGACCCGTCGAGGCGCCAGCAGCCCTCGAGGCCGGGCACGATCGCGACGTTGCGTTGGAACACGTTGGTCGCGAAGAAGCCACCCGCCACGGTCAGGGCGAGCAGCGCGACGACACCGATGATGCGTAGTGGATGGTGCACGAATGGTCCTCGGTGGAGGTCATCGTCGGCTGGGCGGTCTCGCTTGAATGGCACGAAAAAGGCTTCGAGGCCGACCGCTGAAGCGCGTCGACCCCGAAGCCGGATCTCAAGTGGTGGCGTACCCCGCCGGAGGGGGCCGCTCGTCTGAAGCCGCGCCGTGGCAGCTCATCAGCAGCCCCACGCCACGCGGTGCGCGGCGATGTCGGCCAACACGGCCTTGTACTGCGCGTCGGTCAGCTTGTGCTTCTTGTACTGCGCGGCGGCCTGGGCCTCCAGCGCGTCGAGCTGCTGGTCGCACCGGGCGTACATGAGCGCAGACGCGGGAGCGGCCATGAACACGCTGGCCCCACCGCCCACGACGGCTCCGACGAGCCCGATGGCAATGATCTTCCGCAACGACTTCTTCATCCGTACCCCCTCGAACCCCAACTTCCCCTCCACCGATATCGGCCCGGGAAGCGTCCGTCTTGAGCCGGTATTACAACTTGCTAACACCTACTGAGGAAACGGCAACATGATCGGCTCCGATTCAGGTGTCGGTGAAGGTGCACCGATGTTCCCCCTACGTCTCGCGCGAGCGACGCGCGACCGTACATGCGAAGGAACGATCCCTGCCTCTCACTGCGACACAACGTAGCCTCCACCTGCTGGCCGGGTGCGTCGCCGTGGCCGGAATCGCGCTCCTGGTCTGGGCAATTCGCGCCACAACTGACGAAACGTTCGCGTCGATCCCGGTTGCGCTGCTGCTCCTGTTGACCGGCGCGGCGATCGCGGCAGGCCGATTCCCGATCGCGATGGGCGTCCGCCAGGTGTTCATCGCACTCGACAGCATCGCCATCGTGCTCGCCGTGCTGCTGCTGCCGGTGCACCTCGCGGTGCTCGTCGTCTTCACCACCACGAACATCGCGATGTGGGACCAGCCGCGGCTGCCCGGGCTCCGCGGCATGTTCTGGCGGATCTACACGCCGCTCGCCGCCAGCATCGGCGTCGGCGTCGCCGGATGGGTCGCCGACCAGCTCGTGCAGGGCCCGATGCCCGGGCCGGTGCTGCTCGTGCCAGCGTTCCTCGTCGCCCTCACGCTCGAGATGTTCGTCGATGCGTGCGTGATCATCGACCTCGAGGCCGACACGCAGGGCAGCTGGCGGCACGTGGCCGATGCGTGGGTCTCGCCGGTCGCCAACGTCTTCCTGCCGACCGTCGCTGCCGCGGTGCTGACGCCCTACGTGCGCGACGACGCCATGTTCGCCCTGCTGCTCCCCGTGCTCATCGTGGCGATGTACGGCGCGCTGTGGATCGCCAACAGCCAACAGCTCGAGCGACGTCGTGGCGAGCGGCTGCGCGACACGTTCTCGCGGTACGTGCCCGACGGCGTGGTCGACGAGAACCTCGAGACGATGCAGCAGGTCGAGCTCGGCGGCGAGCAGCACGAGGTGACGGTGCTGTTCTGCGACATCCGCGGCTTCACGAGCTGGTCGGAGGACAAGGGCGCCACCGAGGTCATCACCGAACTCAACGTGCTGCTCTCGGAGCTGTCGGCGTCGGTCATGGAGACGGGGGGCACGCTCGACAAGTTCACCGGCGACGGACTCATGGCCTTCTGGGGCGCACCGCTCCCGCTCGCGGACCATGCCGATCGCGCGTGCACCGCGGCCCTCGACATGCTGGAGCGCCTCGAACGCGTCAACGAGCTGCGCGCAGCCGACGGGGAACTGCCGTTCGCGATCGGCGTCGGCGTGCACTCCGGACCGGCGGTCGTCGGCAACGTCGGTCACGAGCGACGACTCGACTACACGGCGATCGGCGACACGGTGAACACGACCGCGCGCCTCGAGGCCGCGACGAAGGAGATCGGCGCGGTGCTCGTCGCGTCGCGCTCGACGATCGACCAGCTGAGCGAGGGGCTGCGTGCGCGCGCCCTGCTCGTGGGCGACGTGACGATGAAGGGCAAGGCGCGCCCGGTCGAGGCGTGGGCGCTGCAGCCGCGCCGACCCGAGCTCGACGGTCTCGACGATTCGTTCGCGGCATGACCCACCGCTCCCCCCACATGCTGCGCGCGCTGCTGCTCATCACGTGCTGCCTGCTGTTGGCGGCCTGCGGGGCAGCGAAGGAGCCGAAGTCGAAGCCGACCGCTGCGAAGGACACCGGCGTGGTGAACGAGGGCCTCGTCATCAAGGGCGCCGAGGTGGATCCGAAGACCGGTGCGCGCGACGTGCCGGACGTCGCTCCGGTGAAGACCGCGACGAACGGTGGGACGACGACGGACGCGGCGGCCTCCACCGCGGTCGAGGCACTGCCCGAGCCCGAGCTCAACGCCGATGGTTCGCTCGTGGGCACCGATCCGTTCGCGGGCACGGGCGTGCAGGTGATGCCGACGCCGATCGAGGATGACCCCGAGACGGTGCGGCCGTTCCGCACGGCGGTGCGCGCTGCGATCGCGGCCGTCGACGCGGTCGACATCACGGTCGGCAATCGCATGCGCACGTGGGTGCGGTCGGGCAACCACGCGAACGTCGATGCGGTCACCAACGACGTGATCCGCCCCGGGGTCGTCAGCATCGCGGTCGAGCGCTGTGGCGGTGCTCGCCAGGTCGTGGTGGGTGCCGTGCTGGCCGACGAGATGGTCGTGACCACGGTCAGCGCGATCGACAACGCGGCGAAGCGCATCTGGGTCGCGCCGGTCGGTGGTGGCGACCGCAAGCAGGGCATGCTCCAGTACCTCGACGTGGCCGACGACATCGCGGTCTACCGCGTGCCGGGCCTCCAGCTCGCGGCGCTCCCCACCTTCGCGGTGCAGGGTGCGCCGGGCATCCAGTTCGGCTATGCGTACGGCATCTCGCCGGGCGGTCGCCAGGGGCGGCCGCAACGCATCTCGGTCGCGGTGGGCGAGGCGGAGGAGAGCATCACCTTCGAGCAGACCGACGGGCTGGGGAAGGCGATCACCGACCGCAGCATCCTGCCGATGATCGGCGCGGTCGACAGCGGCTACGCCGGCGGTGTCGTCGCTGCGACCAATGATCCGGAGAACCAGACCGGCTGGGGATTCTGGGGACTCATCCGGGCGCGGGTGCCCTACGAGTCGACGGGCGGTGGCATCGTCGTGCCGGCCCGCCTCGTGAACATCGCCGTCACGCGGGCGCTCGCGCTCGACCCGTGGTTCGAGATCCAGCCCGGGCCGTGCCCGAACTGGTACCGCCCGACCCACTAGCGGGTCAGTGCGACCAGGAGACGCGGGGGATGCGGCGCTGGAGCGCGACCGGGAGCCACCAGTTGCGCGGCCCGAGCCAGCTCATGGTGGCGGGGATGAGGAAGGCGCGCACGATCGTCGCGTCGAGCGTGAGTGCCACCGCCATGCCGAAGCCGATCTCCTTCACGACCACGAGTTCGGTCGTCGCGAACGCGATGCCGATCGCGATCAGGATGAGGGCCGCGCCCGTCACGAGCGGCGCGGTCATCGCCACGCCGCGCGCCGTCGCCTCGCGATTGTCGTAGCCCTGCTGGTAGAGCTCGCTGACCTTCGCGAGCATGAAGACCTCGTAGTCCATCGAGAGCCCGAACAGCACGCAGAAGAGGATGATCGGGATGGTCGGTTCGGTGTAGCCGAGCGCCTGCGAGCCGAGTAGCTCGATGCCGATCCCGTGCTGGAACACCGCCACGACCACGCCCAGCGACGCGAGCAGCGAACAACTGTCGAGGATGATCGCCTTGAGCGGGAGCGCGATCGAGCGGAAGGCGAGCGTCAGGATGATCATCGTCGAGACCATGATGAGCAGGAGCGTGTGGGGGAACGTGCGACGGAGCACGTCGAGGTACTCCGACTCGCCCGCGCCCTGCCCGCTGACGGAGGCCTTCACGGGCAGGTCGAGTGCCTTGACGCGCGCAGCCAGCGCGCGTGATTCCACGCCACCGGCCCCGACCGTCGGGTCACCGAAGGCATCGAGGAGCGTGCGGCCCGACGCCTCGTCACGCAGGATGACCTCGACCTTCTGCACCTTCTTCACCGCGAGCAGCCGGGTCTGGATGTCGTAGAGCTTCTCCTCGTCGATCGTGTCGACGATCAGCACGACGGGCGACTTCACCTGTTCGTCGAAGCGCTGCTCGAGGGCGGTGCGCGCGATCACCGAGGGGGCGGTCGGGCCGAAGATCTCGCCGTGGGGGATGTCGAGTCGCGCGCTCAGCACCGGCGAGGCGAGCACCATGAGGAACGCCAGCCCCGCGAAGATGGCCAGCCCCGGCTTGCGCATGACGGCCTTCGCGAGGCGGTACCAGCGATCCTGTTCGATCGGGCCGGGCGGCTTGATGCGCCGAACCCGACCGCGCTCGATGTTGTGCCCGAGCACGGCGAGCATCGCCGGGAGCATCGTCAGCGACGCGAACACCGTGACCGACACGACCACGATGCCGCCGATCGCGATGGCGAACATCACGGGCAGCGGGATCGCCGCGAGGGCCGCGACCCCGGCCAGCACGGCGATGCCGCTGATCGCGGCTGCACGCCCCGACGTCACGATCGTCGTGACCACGGCCTGGTGCACGGTGCGGCCGTGGGCCAGCTCGTCGCGGAACCGCGAGACCCCCAGCAGTGAGTAGTCGATGCCGAGTCCGAACCCGAGCATCGAGGCGATGTTCATCACGAAGATCGAGAGCCCGAGGGGCATCGAGATGAGGTGGAGCAGGGCGAGCGTCAGTACGACCGAGGCGAATCCGACGACGAGCGGCACGATCGCGGCCATGAACGTGCCGAACACGATGAGCAGCACGATCATCGCGAGCGGGATGCCGATCATCTCGGCCTTCTTCAGGTCGCGCTTGGTCTGCAAGTTCATGTCGGTGTTGACGGAGGTCATGCCGGCGACGAGCACCTCCTTGCGCGGGTAGCCGGCCGACTCGAACACGTCGAGCAGCGGCTCGAACGAGTTGATCGCGGTGTCGTCAGGTGTCGAGAACTGGATGTCGACGGCGACGA
>JAOPYW010000038.1 GCA_025964405.1 Thermoleophilia bacterium
CTGACGCTCAAGCGTACGGGCTCGACCCGTACGGTCACGATCGACCGGACCATCGAGGTTCCGGCAGCAGACACCTATACGGCGTCGAGCCGGTGCCACGTCGCGACGCCCGAGGGTGGCGCGAACGTGAAGGGCATCGGTACCTCCAGCATCGCGATCGGCCTGCCGGCCGGCGCAGCCACGCCGGGTCGCTAGCGCATCCTGCGGCGAATGGCGCGGCGCCGTTAGCGCAGTGCGGCGGCGAGGCCCGTCTGGGCGAGGGCGGCTGACACGGCAGCACCCGTAGCGTCATCGGTGTTGCCGGCCCGCTGGAAGGCCGCTGCGAGGAGCGCCCAGGACCCGCCCGTCTTCCAGGCCGAACTGTCACGGATCACGGCCCAGAGCACGCGCTCGGCGCGCGCACGACCGACTGACGCGCGGAGTGCGGCGACGAACGTGGAGACGAGGCCGCCCGCCTCGTGGGGCTCGACGCCGGGTGCGGTGGCCGCGGCGTAGGTGCGCGAAGTGGGACCAACTGCGGGGCCGTGCACGTCATGGCGGCCGAGGTCGCGGATCGAGCCGCGATGGGCACCCGTGGCGTCGGTGCGGAAGTAGCCTTCACCGAGCGTGTCGTCGCCGGTGGCGAGCATGGCGGCGGCATCGGCGATGCCCTCCATGATCGCGGAGTTCGGCGTGACGGTCTCGGGCATGCGCGCGAACTGGGTCACGTGCGTCAGTTCGTGCACGGCCGTGTCGACGGGAAGCAGCACGTTCGGGTTGGCGCGGACCTTGCTGCGCGAGGTCAGGGCGTTGGTGGCGCCCACGGCGATCTGCCCACTGGTGGCGTAGGGACCACCGGAGGTCGCCTCCGCATCGCGCAGCAGCAGCGCGACGCCGGTACCGACGTCGTCGATGCCGAGGAGCTGGTTGCGGGTTCGGAGCAGGCGGATGGCCTCGACCAGGCTGTCGATCGCGTCGCGCTCCCCGCGGGTGAGGCGCTTGTCGCGTCGCGCGACGTCGGCCCGGCCGAGGTCGATGTCGCCCTGCGCCGTGTGGAGGCGAACCCGGACGCGCGCGCCGTCGGTCGACAGCGCGGTGGGCACGGGGACCTTGGGGGCTATTCGAGCGACGGAAGTCATGGTGGTCGGCCATCGGCATACCGCGCTTCGGCACTGAACGAACCAGTGCAGGGACGCCGAATCGCAAGAGGCTACGGCACCCTGAATTGACGCCGCAATCAACGCACACACGTTGATCGCGGCGTCAATTAGGCGTGCAGGAACGGCCAGGAATTGACGCCTTCGTTCCTCGTATCGATCGGCACGCTGGCATGCCGGATCCGAGCCGGAACCGACGACGACGCCAGGGCGCGGACGGTGGATCGATCAGCGCCGAGCCGTCAGTGCGAGTGCGTGCAGTTCGCGCGCGTGCAGTGGCGCTGCGGCTGCACCGGTTCCATCCACTCGGTGCCGAGCGTGCGGGCGTCGAGCTCGAGTTCGCGCCCGAGCACGGCCGGCTCGTGCACCCCTGTGAGCACCGCCACGGCCTGGGCGGTTGCGAGCGCGGCCGCGGTGACGTCGCACCAGCCCGCGGCGGGCAACGAGGGCGGCCGGAGGTTGCGCACCTCGTTGACCTCCTGCTCGAGTGCCTCGGCCCCGGGCTGGGTGCGGCTCGCGAGGAAGCACGAGTAACACGACGTCACCCCCGGCACGAGGAGCGGGCCGACGTAGGCGTAGGGAGGCCGTGAGCCGCCGTGCAGCACGGGCACGCCGAGCGCGAACGCGCCCTCGTCGATCCAGCCCTTGATCGCGATCGGTGGTCGGTCGGCGGCGCAGACGACGAGGTCGGGTCGATGCCGGCGCACCAGCCGGGCGACGTCCTCGCCCGACGCGATCGTGCCGTGCACCGGCACGAACTCGGAGAACGGGTTGAGCTGCTCGAGCTTCTGGGCGGCGGCCAGGCTCTTGCGCACGCCGACGTCGCCGTGGTCGTAGAGCATCTGGCGCGGGAGGTTGACCTCGTCGACGTGATCGTCGTCGAGCAACACGAGCGAACCGACCCCGGCGCGGCCCAACAGCTCCGCCATCGACGCACCGAACCCCCCGAGCCCGAGCATGAGCACCGTGGCGGCCGCGAGGCGGCGCTGCGCGGTCGGGCCATCGACGCCCTCCTGCGCGAACCAGCGCACCTGCCGGTCGTAGCGCGCGACGTCCGCGGCCGCCACGCGCGAGGCGGGAATGAGCACGCCCGAGGCCGCGAGCGAACGGATGGTCGCGTCGAGCACCTCGCACTCGTGCGACGTGTACGAGCTGGGCACCGGGCTGCCGTTCACCACCACGTCGTGCACTGCGCGCCCCCACGGGGCATCGACCTGGAGCTGTTCACGCCCACGCACGGGAACGAAGAGCAGTCGGCCGTCGTCGAGCAGCACGACCTCCGTCGACGGGCACGGCACGAGCCGCGTGCGGGCAGCATCAGCCGTCGCCGTCAGGTCGAAGGTGTCGATGAAGGTGGGAAGGTCAGCCCGGTCGCCCGTCATGTCGTCAGGCCTTCGTGATCGGCTGTACGGGGATCCGGATCGTGGAGATCGGAACGGTCAGGTTCGCTTCGCTTCGTGACATGCTGCATCCACCCTCGTGTCATGCACCTGCAGGCTGGGGCGGGCGGCAGGTGCGCCCGGCACCGAGGAATCTCGACGCACCCTGACTGTCGTCGAGTGGCATGCCACCCACCTGTCACTCACTCGGCCGCACGGGTCGGCCCGCCCGATCAGGGGTCGGCCACGAGCGCCGCGTGTCGTCGCACGAAATCGGCCGACGGCGGCAACCCGACCTCGCGATCGAGTAGCTCGCGATAGCGGTGGAAGGCGCGACTCGCGTCGCCGATGCGGCCTGCGCGCGCGCTCAGCTCCACCTCGAGTGACGACAGGTGCTCCTCGAGCGGCTGGAGGCGCGTCGCCTGTCCGGCCAGCTCGAGGAGCGCAGGGTGGGGTGCGGTGGGGGATCCGTCGGTCGCCGCGAGCCAGCGTTCGAGCACCGTGGCGCATGCGCGCGCCATGTCGCACCGCAGCACGTGTTGCGCCTGCTGCAGCAGCGGGCCGCCCTCGAGGCCGCGCAGTGGTTCGCCCCTGACGAGCCGGAGCAGCTCGGCCCCGCGACGCTCGAACGCAGCCGCGTCACGCCGATCCTCGGCGCCGACCATGCCGACGAGTTCGCGCAGCAGCATGCGGTCGGTGACGTCACCCGAGGCGAGCTGGAGCTCCACCTGTGCCGCGTGGAGCTTGACGACGCGGGCTCCCGGCTCGAGGGTGGCTCGGGTTCCGGGGAGCGCTCGGCGCAGCGACGACAGCACGGTCGACAACCGCGACTGACAGGTCGCGGCATCGAGCGCCTCCCCCGCCCAGAGCGTGTCGA
>JAOPYW010000124.1 GCA_025964405.1 Thermoleophilia bacterium
GGCACTCGGCGTACAGGGCAACCGGTGCACGCAGGTGGCGATCAGCCAGACCGGCGAGATCATCTTCAACTCCCTCGGCAATCCGGGAGTGCTGCCCGGCGGTGCGATGTCCAGCACGACGCCGAATCCGGGGGCCGGCGGTTGGGGCCTGATGAACACGACCGCCGCTGCAGGCGCTGACCAGCTCCGGGGCGTGAGCGCCCCGAGCGACCTCGTGGTCTGGATGGTCGGAAGCGCTGGACGCATCGTCCAGTCGATCGACGGCGGATGCAACTGGGCCAGCCAGCCATCGGGCACCGGTCAACGACTCAACGGAGTGAGCGCCCCGACCACGACCATCGCGTGGGCGGCCGGCAACAACGGCGTGATCATCAAGACGACGAACGGTGGTGCCACCTGGTCCAACCAGCCCTCCAGCACCACCCAGGACCTGCTCGAGATCTCCGCAGCCAGCACGAACGTCGCGTGGGCGGTCGGCAAGGGCGGCACGATCGAAGCCACCACGAACGGTGGAGCGACCTGGGTCGATCAGGTGTCGCCCACCAACATGGAACTGCGCAGCGTCCGCGCGGTGAGCACGACCGTGGCGTGGGCTGCGGGGAAGAACGAGGCGATCCTCCGCACCACCAATGGTGGAGCCACGTGGGTGCAGGTGTCGTCCGGATCCACCGACCTCGAGTCGATCGCCGCGATCGACGCGAACACCGCGTGGGCAGTCGGACAGAACGGCTTGATCATGAAGACCACGAATGGTGGCGCGTCGTGGGCGAACATCGGCCCCCCGGCTGGCGGCGGGGGCGTGCGCCTGCGCGCCGTCGACTTCGTCGATGCCAGCAACGGTTGGATCACCGGCGACAACGGCACCATCTGGCGCACGACCAACGGTGGCGCGACGTGGGTCGCACAGGTCTCGCCGACGACCGGAGCCATTCACGGGCTCGATGCGCGCAGTACCACGCTCGCCTTCGGTTCGGCCACCGCCGGTGACGGCCTCAAGTACACGGTGGGTGGCCTGGGGAACTTCGGCTGGGTCACGGAGCAGCCGGGCGGCACCACGCTTCCAGCCGGACCGTGGACCATCGGTGGGCGCATCTGTCGCGACCAGAACAGCGGCGGCCGCACCTTCGGCCTCCGCGCCCGGTTGTGGAAGGTCAAGCTCGATGGGGCCGGCAACATCACGCAATCAACCGCCCTGACGTCAGCCTGGTCGCCCGTCGGGGGATCCATCACCCTCGGTGGACTCACCTGCGGCAACGCCACCACAACGTTCAGCGCGGCCCAGGTCACCAACCGCTCGCTCGCGCCGACCGAGTTCCTCTACGTCGAATACGCCCTGAGCGTGCAGAGCTCCGTGGCTGCCGAAACGGTCTCCCTCGTCGTCGCCGACCCGGGCACCTACATCGACTTCGGCGTGCCGAACGGCAACTCCAACACGGCGCCTGCCGCGCCCGGCGCCGTGACGGTGACACCAGCGCCGGCAGGCGCCTGGAGCGTGAGCGCCGGGAACACCCCCACGTTCGGCGTCACACCCGCTGCGGCACCTGACCCCGACTCGTTCCAGCACGTCGCCTATCAGGTGTGCACCAACGCGACATGCGGCGCCGTCTATCGATCCGGCACGTCCGCGAACGGACTCGTCTTCGGCGACACGACGACCTCGTGGGGCCCCGTTGCCGTGCTCCCTGACGGGCAGTACTGGGTGCGCGCCCGTACCGAGGAGGAATCCGACGGCGTGAACCCCCAGCTCGGCGTCAGCGCCTGGACTGCGGCTGTCATGTTCCGCATCGACACGACCGGCCCCCCGGCCGCGACGCCGATCAACGACGGCAGCACTGCGGGGGTCGATGCCGCGTACTCCGTCGTCGTCGGTCAGCTCGCGGCGAACTGGACCGCAACTACGGACGTGACCGGCGTCGCCCAGTACGACTACTGCTTCGCCACAGCGGCGAGTTGCGCCGCTCCCCTGCCCGGGTCGACGGGCGTCACGGCTGCCCTGAACGTCACCAAGACGGGGCTCACGCTGACCACCGGCCAGACGTACTACTTCTGCGCGCGAGCCCAGGACGGCGCCGGCAACTGGGGCCCTTGGGGCTGCTCGAACGGGCAGCTCTACGACCCCACGCCGCCCGGAGCCTTCAGCCTCATCACCCCGACCAATCCCGTCCTGCCGTACGGCGCCCCGACCGGAGGCGCGTTGGCGTGCGAAGGAGTGCCGACGTACCCGACCGGCACCCCGACGCTCGACTGGACGGACGCCGCCGACAGCTCGCTCGTCGAATATCGCAGCTACTTCGACCCCTCCAACGCCTTCCCGCTCGCCCCGACGTCCGTGCCCGGCGCACCGCCGGTCAGCACGACCATGCTCGGCCCGCAGGCGGCCGGCGCGTACTGGTGGAAGGTCTCGGCCCATGACCTGCCGGGCAACCTGACCTGGAACACCCCCGGCCCGCCCACCCCGCAGGTGCAGGTCGGCATCGACCTCGCAGCCCCCTTCGTGACCTTCGGCGCCGCGCCGGCTGACAACGCATGGGTCACCACGGCCACGCCGGCCCTCGGCTTCAGTGGCACCGACGATCGTTGTCTCGCACGGCTCCAGGTCTGGATCGACGACGCCACCGAATCCGGAGCCGCCCCCGCGGCGAACCTGAACGGCAGCTTCCTGAGCATGACGCCGGGTGCGCTCGCCGATGGCGCCCACCTCTGGCACGTGCGCGCCGTAGACGTGACGGGTCGCAGCACCCGCACCGCTCCGGCCGATCGCACGGTGCGCATCGACACGCAGGATCCCGTCAGCACGATCACATGGCCGACCGGCCCGACCGGTGGGGCAGCGGTCACGTTCACGGGCACGGCTACCGATCCCCTCAAGAACGGCTCGGCGAGCGGCATCGCCAGCTGGCGCCTGCGCTGGTCAGCGAACGTCGCCGGGCCGTGGACCACCATGGTCGCACCCGGCTGCACCGGCGCGGCACCCGGCGCCATCAACTGCAGCTGGAACAGCACCGTGGTTCCGGCCGACGGCAACTACTACTTCCAGCTCGAAACGACCGACGTGGCGGGCCGCACGTGGAGCACCACCAGCGCGGCGACCAACATCGACAACACGGCGCCGTCGATCAGCTTCAACGCGATCACGCCCGCAGGCGGCTCGGCCTCCGACTTCTGGTGGCCCGGCGGAGCCTCCAGCACCCTGTACTACCGTCCTGCCGGCTCCGGCACGCCGACGGTCAGGTTCAACGCGGCCGACTTCAACGGCGTGACCGTCGCCTATCCCACCATCGGCGGCGGATTCTCGCCCGGGGGAGCCGGCGTCGGCCCGTCCCCGTTCGGCTATGCCTACACGTTCGCCTCCGCGGCGGGCGTGACCGGCACCCAGACCGTGACCGCGACTGACGGAGCGGGGCGCACGAACACGGCCACGTTCCGCGTCGAGGCTGACAGCGCGGCACCCGTGGGCGCGACGGTCGACTATCTCGACGGCTACCTGGGCGGCCCCGTACCGCCGTCACCGGCGAATTCGATCAGCTTCGCCAAGGGCACCGACTTCGGGGGCGCCGGCGTCGGCCCCAATCGCTCCGACCTCGAAAGCTGGATCATCCAGCGCGAAGAGGGCGACCTCGTCGCGGGCGCATGCAACTGGGGAGCGGTGGCCTGGACGACCGCACCTGCGCTCACCAACCCTGCCGCCAGCCCCGTGACCGATCCGCTGCCGGCGGCCAATGACAAGTGCTACCAGTACCGCATCGTGGTCACCGACCACGTGGGTAACCAGACCATCACCGCCAACGCCGGGGCACTCAAGGTCACCAGGACCGACTGGACCCCGCCGACTCCGTTCGCCCTGCAGCCGCCGACCAACCCCGCGCTGCCCGCGATCACCACCGGCCAGCCGGCCCCCGGCTGCGGTGCGACCCCGACCTTCGCAACTGGCACGCCCGCACTCGACTGGACCGACTCCACCGACAGCTCGCTCGCCGAGTACCGCGTCTACTTCGACCCTTCCAACGCCTTCCCGCTCGCCTTTTCGAGCGTCGGTGGCGCCACGCCCGCGAGCAACCTGACGCTGCCGGCCACGGCTGCCGGTCTCTACTGGTGGAAGGTCGCCGCACGCGACGTGCCCAACAACCTGACCTGGAACAACCCCGGCCTGCCGACTCCGCAGGTGCAGGTGGGCGTCGACGTCGCGGCTCCCGCGATCTCGGCGACGGCACCGACTGACAACGCCTGGGTGACGACCGCAGCTCCGCCCTTGTCATGGACCGCCTCGGACGATCGCTGCCTCGCACGCGTGCAGGTGTGGCTCGACAACGCAGGTGAGGCCGGCGCGCCCACCGCCGTGGCGGCCGGTACCGAGAGCGCGTACATGCCCACGCCGCTGACCGACGGGCCGCACCTGTGGCACCTCCGCGCCTTCGACGTCGCCGACCATCGCACGGTCACTGCCGACCGCACGGTGAAGGTCGACACGCAGGATCCGACGAGCACCATCACGTGGCCTGCCACCCCCAACGGCGGCTCGGCCGTGGCGTTCACGGGCACGGCGACGGATCCGCTCAAGAACGGATCGGCGAGTGGAGTCGCGAGCTGGCGCCTGCGGTGGAGCAGCGCCGCTACCGGCCCGTGGACGACGATGACCGACCCCGGCTGCACGGGCGTCGCTGGTGGCGCGATCAACTGCAACTGGAACAGCAACGCGGTTCCGACCGACGGCAACTACTTCTTCCAGCTCGACGTCACTGACACCGCTGGTCGCTCGTGGAGCACGGTCAGCACCGCGGTGAACATCGACAACACGCCGCCGGCGATCAGCTTCAACAGCTACACCCCGGTCGGCGGCGCAGCGACCAACGCGTGGTGGCCCGGCGCACCTTCGAGCACCCTCTACTACCGCTCGGGCGGCGCCGGCACGTTCAGCGTCCTGTTCAACGCATCCGACTTCAACG
>JAOPYW010000189.1 GCA_025964405.1 Thermoleophilia bacterium
GATCGGCGTGGGCGGCAGGCCCGTGACCTTGCGCAGGTTGTAGGGGCTGTCGAGGTCGAGCTGGCTCTGCTTGAGCTCGGGCTCCCAGAAGACCTTCGAGCCGGGTGTGTAGACCGAGTACTGGTTCGAGGCATCGATGCCGAGCGTCATGCCTTCCTTGAGCCGGTTGTAGATCACGGCGGCGACGAGCGGGCGCTCCTTGTCGAGCTTCGCCTCACGCTCGATGAGCGACGCGATGATGACCACGTCATAGGTCGTGAGGTTGCCGGCCTTCGCACGGGTCATGTCGATGCCCGCGATGTTGTCGGCGAACGCCTGCTGCTGCTTCGCGAGCAGGTCGGCTGCGGTGGCCTTGAGCCGGAGCTGGTAGGTCGCCGGGAACAGGAAGCCCTCGATGCTCGTCGTGCCCTTGGGCGCACCGTAGGCCACGGGCACGCGGAGCTTGCGCGCTTCGGCGAGGTACTCCTTGCCGGTGAAGGCCGGCTGGGGTGTGCCGCCCTGTGCGATCGAGGCCTGGCGGGCCGAGTCGATCGCCGCAGCGGTCTCCTCCAGTCGCTGGCCCTCGACGATGGTCACGTCGAACGTCGGCGCTGCGACGGGTGCGGTGTTGAGCGCACGCACGATCGAGTCGTAGGAGGAGCCGGTCTTCATGCGGTAGGTGCCGGAGTGGAAGTCAGCACCGTCGCCCTTGAGCTTGAGCCGCGCGCGGAACACGGTCTCGTTGCTGACCACGCCCTTGTCGGCGAGGATCGCCGCGATGTCGTTGGCGCTCGCGTTCTTCGGGATGACGACCTGCACCGGCTTGCCGGCGGGCACGTCGCTCCCACCCACGCCCGACCAGGTCATCACGCCGTAGGCGAGGCCGCCGATGAGCGCGAGGGCCGCGATCAGCAGCAGCAGGTTGAGCACGCGCCGCAGGAACCCCGTCGTGCGGCGGGGCTGGTGCTGGGGCGGAATGCTGCCGAACGCCTCGGTGTCGAGGGAGCGGCTTCCGATGGGTCGCTGGTCACGGTGGTCGGCCATGCGCCGTGCATCATATGCAGCCCGAACCGCCTTCTGCGAACGACGTGTGGCCGTCGAACCTTCGGCCTCGGCAAAGCTGGAGCCCCACTCCATCGCCTTCGGTGCTCGTTCGCGTCGCTTGAACAGACTCATGTGCGCTGTGCCTCCATCCAGCTCTCGAGTACGTGGCAGGCCGCCAGCGAGTCGCGTGACGCGACGCTCCCGGTGGCTGCCCGCGTGTAGTCGGCGAGCTTCGACGTGAAGCGCTCGTCGTAGAGCGCTACCGGGATGGCGACCGACTGGCGCAGTCGCGCGGCGAACGATCGTGCCTGCGCGGTCTGCCTCGTCTCGTCACCACCGAGGCCGGTAGGGAGCCCGACGACGATGTGCGTCACGTCATGTTCCGTGATCAGGGCAGAAATCGTACGCAACCCGTCGGACGTGTTCGCCTTGGGCACGATGTCGAGCGGCCGCACGACGACGCCGGTGGGGTCACTGACCGCCACCCCCGTGCGCTTCGCCCCGTAGTCGAGGGCCAGCACGCGCCCGCCCGACCAGGCCACCTCGTCAGCCACCGGTCGTCGCGCCTGCGAGCTGCTCCACCGCTGACCGACCTGCCGCGAGCGCCTCGTCGAGCTTCGAAGGATCCTTGCCACCGGCGCGGGCCATGTTGGGCCGACCGCCGCCACCGCCACCGACGATGCCGGCGACCTGCTTGATGAGGTTGCCCGCGTGCGCGCCCGCGGCGATCGCCTCGTCGCCGACGCTGACGATGAGCGCGACCTTGCCGTCTTCGAGTGCGGCGCCGAGGATCACCACGGAGCCACTGCCCAGCTTGTTCTTGAGGCGGTCGGCGAGGTCGAGCAGCTCGTCGCCCGTGAGCGAGTCGTCGCGATGTGCGATCACGGCGAACGGCCCGGCGTCGGTGCGTGCGGCAAGTGCTTCCTCGAGCGCGCCACCCGAGCGCAGCGCCGAGAGTTCGCGTTCGAGGCGGGCGACCGACTTCTTGAGGTCGTCGACCTTCTTGGGGAGCTGGTCGAACTCCGTGACCCCGAGCACCTGCGCGGCGGCGACCCCGGCATCGGCGCGTTCACGCAGCCACTGCGCCGCGCCGTCACCCGTGAGCGCCTCGATGCGGCGCGTTCCGCCGCCGACGCTCGATTCGTGCGTGACGAGCACGCCACGGATCTGCGCGGTGTTCGTGACGTGCGTGCCGCCACAGAGCTCGCGCGACCACGAGCCGTCACCGACCGACACCATGCGCACGACGTCGCCGTACTTCTCGCCGAAGAGCATGGTCGCGCCGGCCGCGCGCGCGGTCTCGATGTCGACCTCGCGCCAGTCGACCGGTTCGCCGGCAGCCACGTGGTCGACCACGATCGCCTCGACGGCGGCAAGCTCGTCAGGGGTCATCGCGGCCGGGTGCGAGAAGTCGAAGCGCAGGCGTGAGGGCTCGACGAGCGATCCCTTCTGGGCGACGTGGTCGCCGAGCACCTGCTGGAGTGCGGCGTGCAGGAGGTGCGTCGCCGTGTGGTTGCGCTCGGTGGCGTGGCGCTCGTCGGCGTCGACCGCTGCGACTACCGGATCGCCGACGGCGAGCGTGCCGTCGAGGTCAGCGAGCACCACCTGGTCGGTCTCGAACTTGAGCACGGCTTCGATCGTGGCGCGCCCCTGCGGACCGGTGATGGTGCCCGCGTCTGACACCTGGCCGCCACCCTCAGCGTAGAACGGCGAGCGCTCGAGCTTGATGAGCACGCGGTTGCCGTCGCCGCCCTTCACGGGCTCGACGGCGAGCACGTGGGTCTCGACAGCGAGCTCGTCGAAGCCGACGAACTCGGTCTTCGCAACCGACTGCACGAGCCGGGCGGCCTGCTCGGTCGGGAGCGAACCGCCGCCGGCGGCGGCACGTGCGCGTTCACGCTGCTCCTGCATGAGCTGGTCGAAGCGTGGGCGGTCGAGGGTGCGGTCGCGCTCGCCCACCAGCTCCTCCGTCAGCTCGACGGGGAACCCGTAGGTGTCGTGCAGCTGGAACGCCTCGTCACCGGGGAAGGCTGCACCGACGGGCAGGGCGTCGATCGTCTGCGTGAAGGACGCGAGCCCCTTGTCGAGCGTGCGGAGGAAGCGTTCCTCCTCGGCGTTGATGATCGCGGCGACCGCCTCGCGGTGCTCGACGAGCTGCGGGTACTGGTCACCGAAGCTGTCGACGACGCGGGCGTGCAGCTCGGCGAGCACGCCTCCCTGCCGGTCGGCGCCGTAGATGCCGATGCGGTCGGCGTGCTGGATGGCGCGCCGGATGATGCGGCGCAGCACGTAGCCACGCCCTTCGTTCGAGGTCGTCACGCCGTCTGACGCGAGGAAGCTCATGCCGCGGCCATGGTCGACGAGCACCCGCATCGCCTTGGTGGTCGCCTGGTCGGAGCCGTAGGTGCGCCCGGAGCGCTCCTCCGCCCACTGCACGATCGGCTGCACCGAGTCGATCTCGAAGATCGAGACGTTGTCCTGCAGGATCGACGTGATGCGCTCGAGTCCCATGCCCGTGTCGATGTTCTTCGCGGGGAGCTCGGTGAGGTTGCCGGCCTCGTCGCGCGTGTACTGCATGAACACGAGGTTGTAGAACTCGAGGTAGCGGTCACCCTCGTCGCCGGGCTGGCCGTCGGGGCCCCACTCCGGGCCGCGGTCGTAGAAGATCTCACTGCAGGGGCCGCAGGGGCCGGTGGGTCCGGCCTTCCAGAAGTTGTCGTCACCGAGCGCGACGATGCGGTCGGCGGGCACGCCCACGCCAAGCCAGAGGTCGCGCGCCTCGGTGTCGAGTTCGAGCCCGAGCTTGGGGTCGCCCTCGTGGATCGTCACCCACAGGCGGTCGAGCGGGATCCCGAGCTTGTTGATGATGAGATCCCACGCCATCTCGATGGCGCCCTGCTTGAAGTAGTCGCCGAACGAGAAGTTGCCGAGCATCTCGAAGAAGGTCATGTGGCGCGCGGTCAGGCCCACCTCGTCGATGTCGGGCGTGCGGAAGCACTTCTGGCAGGAGGCCAGGCGCGTGCTCGGCGGCTCCTCGATGCCCGCGAAGTAGGGCTTGAACGGCTGCATGCCCGCGACGTTGAGCAGCACCGACGGGTCGTAGGAGCTCGGCACCAGCGAGGCCGACGGCACTTCGAGGTGCCCGTTGTCGGCGGCGAAATGGTCCAGGAACAGTCGGCGGATCTCGGCACTCTTCATGCACGCATACTAAAGGGCCGGTCGACGTCGCCATAGGGGCACGCGCAGCGACGACCCACGGCTCCCCGTCAAGTGAGGATCAGCTCACCGAATTCGCGTGATGAAGTGGGCACAGGTTCAGGCAATATCCCCGCCCAGCGGTGCATCGAGCGCCGGTAGCATCGTGCTACCATCCCGCATCGAGTCGGCTCGGGTGTGGGACCCGAACGGCGCGAGAGGATGCACCGGACACCTGCAGGACGCGGGTGACGGCCGATTCGGGAGGCGCGACATGACGTCAACGACCCAGGAACTCGTAGCTGCCATCGACGACGCGATCATCGCGAGCGATCCGGCGACGGAGCCGCTGCTCGCCGGCCTGCGCGAAGGTCGGCTCACGCGCGACCAGCTCCGCACCTTCGCCGCCCAGTACTACCACCTGCTCGATGGGCTGCCGCGCTTCGTGAGCACCGTGCACTCGGTGTCGCCGAACGCCAAGGTGCGCCGCACCCTCCTCAACGTGCTCGTGCCGCTCGAGAGCGCACCGCCGTCGATCTCCGACCTGTGGCTGCAGACGTGCGCCGCGCTCGGCCTGTTCTCCGACACCGTGCGCGCGAGTGAGCCGACGCCGGCGACCTCCGCCTGCCTCGGCGACTTCGAGTACCTGTGCCGCAGCGGCAGCGCCCAGGGCGTCGCCGCGCTCTACGCGTGGATGAGCCGCATGCCGGCGGTCTACCGCACGGAGCAGGCAGCCCTCGCCGAGCACTACGACCTCGCGTCGGGCCCGGGCGTGCAGTTCTTCGACGTGATGCAGTTCCAGGCGTCATCGCACGCCCGCGCGCTGCGCGCGGCCCTCATGGTCGAGCTCGACGTGTACCCCGAGGCGGGCACGGCGGCCATGGATGCAGCGACCTCGGCGATCACCGCCGTGCGCGGCCTCTACTCGGGCGCACTCGTCGGTAACCGCTGAGCGGACGACCGACCCCGCAACGTACGAAGGGCGCCGCGTGAGCGGCGCCCTTCGAGTCTTCGTGGTGCGCGCGACCGCTACTCGGCGGAGCCGATCGCTTCCTTGATCTTCTGGAGCGAGCGACGGATGAGGCGTGAGACGTGCATCTGGGAGATGCCGACGCGCGACGCGATCTGCGACTGCGTGAGGCCTTCGAAGAAGCGCAGGTGCAGGATGAACCGCTCACGGTCGTCGAGCGCCGCGAAGCCCGGTGCGAGCACGGCGCGGTCTTCGGTGATCGCGTAGTTCTCCTCGATCGAGCCGAGCGATTCGAGCGGATCGAGGTCGCCGTCGTCATCGCCGCCGCCCGGACCGCTGGAGAGCGACACCGACGAGTAGGCCTGACCGGTCTCGAGCGCTTCGAGCACTTCTTCCTCCGTCGCGCCCGACGCCTTCGCCAGCTCGGCGATGGTGGGCGAGCGCTCGAGGCGCACGGTCAGCTCCTCGATGAGCTTGGAGAGCCGCACGTTGAGCTCCTGCAGGCCACGCGGCACGCGCACGGCCCAGCCCTTGTCGCGGAAGTGGCGCTTGATCTCGCCGATGATGTTCGGCGTGGCGTAGGTGGTCAGTTCGACCCCACGCTCGATGTCGAAGCGATCGATCGCCTTGATCAGGCCGATGCAGCCGACCTGCACGAGGTCTTCGAGCTGCTCACCGCGGTAGGAGTAGCGGCGTGCCAGGCTGCGCACGAGGGGCAGGTAGAGCTCGATGAGCTGCTCCCGCGCCTTGAGGTCGCCGTCGCGGTGGTAGCGGTAGAGCAGCTGGTGGTCGACCTTGTCGTCGGCCGTGGGGCGACGGATCGGCTCGTTGAGGTTCTCCTCGATGTCCTGCTGGATGGCGGGATCGAGGCCTGCGGTGACGATGATGTCTTCGGGACGGCGATTCATCAGGCGAGCGCCTTCACGTGCTTGGTCAACGTGACCCACTCGCCGCCGTCGGCCGTGTCGACCGCGACCTCGTCGACGATGGTGTCGAGCAGGCGACGAAGGCCCATCTCGCCGCCCTGCTGGGCGCTGCGCTCGAAGGCGCGATCGAGGCTGCCCGATGCGAAGCTGCCGATGGCGGCGCTCAGCTGGCGGTCGTCGACCGTCAGCCGCAGCTGCACTTCCTCATCGGCCACGCCCAGGGCGAGATCCTCGTGGTCGAGCAGGCTGGAGATCGCCAGCTGCAGGTCGTCGAGCGCGTCGTAGCTCATCTGCAGGGGCGCGGCGATGCCCCCGACGACGAGCCGTGCGACGGCGTAGTAACGGGAGTCTCGTGGAAAGCTGAGCAGTACGGAGTCAGACATCGTTCCCCTTGGTTCGACGAGCATGGGCGGCAACCTGCTCGTCGAATTCGATTCCTGCACGATGGGCCGCAACGCGACCATCGTCGACGGCATGCCGAGCTGCGTCGGCGATGCGTGCCGCATCATCCGTCAGTATCGTCGGCAGGTCCAGTACGACGCTGCCGATCGAGCGATTACGAGCGCGCGCGATCGCATGCACGCGGAGGCCGACGGCGGCTGCCGCGGCGCCGAGCACACCCCCGACCAGACCCCGGAACGAGCTCACGAATCGGCCTCGTCACGGTAGGGATCCTCTGACTGCTCGTCACCGTCGTCGTAGTCACTGACGAGGCGGTCGCGGAAGCTGCGCGCCGCCTCGGCCGCGCCGGTGACGGCGCCTGACATCGCGCGCACGGGCTCGGTGACGGCATGGGTGACGGCGCGCACCGAGGTGTCGAGCGCCTCGGTCATGTCGACCGCGCTGTCGAGCATCACGTCGACCTTGCCGAGCTGGCTGTTGACCTGGTCGAGGCCGACGCCGGCCTTCGTGATGATCGGCACGACCTCGTCGACCGTGCGGTGCAGGTCGCGCTCCACCGTGCGCACCGCGCGAGCGATGCGCCACAGGAGGTAGGCAGTCGCCAGCCCGCCCGCTGCGAAGAGCAGCGCGAGGCCCAGCCACATGATCGCCTTGGCATCTTCGAGGTTCACCGTGCGCATCCGTTCGTTCGCGGCAGTCTCACTGACGGCCAGCCTACCGGCGCGGTCGGGCGCTGCACCACTGCGCGCGTGGTCGCGGACGCCGTGGATGTACCGAACCTGCCGAATCGTACGGTAGCGCTGCGAGCGGCGCGCACTGAATCCCGCAGGACGACCGTGTCGCGGTCTTCTGGTGACACTCACCGTGCCTGCGAGGGTGGCGCGAGTTAGGCGGGTGCGGAGTTCACCGTGGTCACCGCGGTCGCCTCGACCGGCACACGTCGCAGGATGCGCGCCGTACCCACCACGACGTCATCGTCGTCGTAGAGCACCGCGGCCTGGCCGGGTGCGGGCGTGCGCTCGGGTGCGTCGAGCACCAGCACCGCGTCGACGCCGGCCTCGAGGCCCTCGATCACGACCCGCGCACGCGGCATGCCGCCGCGCGACCGGTACCGGAGCTGCGCCGTGACGTGACCGGGCGTCGTCGTCGGGTCATGCCACCTGAGCTGCCCCAGGGCGATCTCCTCGAGCTGGGGAGCGCCGGTCGGGCCCACCTCGACGCGTCCCGTCTGCGGGTTCACGTCGAGCACGTAGAGCGGGCTCGAGTGCGCCACCCCGATGCCCTTGCGCTGCCCGGGCGTGAAGCGTGCGATGCCGTCGTGCGTGCCGACGACCTCGCCGCCCATCACGATCTCACCGGGGGCGCCCATGGCGCCGGCCCGCTTGAGGAACTGCCGGTAGTCGCCGCCGCCGAGGAAACACACTTCCTGGCTCTCGGAGATCGCGGCCTGCTCGAGCCCGCGCCCCTCGGCCTCGACGCGGATGTCGACCTTGTGCTCCTCGCCGAGCGGGAACCTGAGGCGCGCGACCGTGCGCGGCTCCACCTCGGCCAGCATGTACGACTGGTCCTTCGTGGGGTCGACGCCGCGCTGGATGAGCGCAGCTCCCCCACGCACCACGATGCGTGCGTAGTGCCCGGTCGCGACCTCGCGTGCACCGACCACGTCGGCGAGGCGCACGAGCTCGTCGAGCCGGAACCGCCCGTTGCACGTCACGCACGGGTTGGGCGTCTCCCCCTGCGCGTAGCCGGTCACGAACGGCACGACCACGTCGCGCGCGAACTCGGGGCGCAGGTCGATCGAGAGGTGACCGAGGCCCGCGGCGTGGCACGTCGCGCGGGCGCGGCGCACCGAGTCGGGGCTGCAGCAGGCGGCTTCGGGGTCGGGCGCGCGCGGGTCGATCCACAGGCGCAGCGTGGCGCCGACGGCGCGGCCGCCGTGCT
>JAOPYW010000202.1 GCA_025964405.1 Thermoleophilia bacterium
TAGACGCCGCCGTCGGTCGTGGTCACGAGCAGCTCGTCGTCGTTGATGCGACCGAAGGAGTTGACCTGCGGCACCCCCGCCTGCTCGGTGTACGAGAGGCTGCCGCGCTGCTGCTTCGAACCGGGCACCCCGTCGGCGCGCAGGAACCTGAGCTGGTCGGAGCAGAAGTCGGCGAACACGTAGAAGCCGTCGAGGGCTGGGAGCTGCTTGCCACGGTAGACGATGCCGCCCGTCACCGAACATCCGTCGTCGCGCCCGTAGTCGAGCACGGGGGCGGTCAATGTACCCGGCCCCGTCTTTCCGGAGTCGTCGAACCCGGCGAACCCTTCCCGCCGCCGCCACCCGAAGTTCGGATGCGGACCCGATTCGAGCTGCGCCGCGGCGATCGCGTCGATCTCCTCGAAGGAATCCTGGCCGACGTCGCCGATCCACAGGTCGCCGGTGTCGGCGTCGAAGGAGAACCGCCACGGGTTGCGCAGGCCGAGCGCCCAGACCTCGGGCCGGCCCGTGAGTCCGCCGGTCGCGACGTACCCCGTCGGGTCGTCGGTGTCGACACTGACGCGCAGGAGCTTGCCGAGGAGCTCGTCGGTGGTCTGCGCGCGGTCGCCGGGGTCACCTCCATCACCGCCGTCGCCCATGCCGATGTAGAGGTTGCCGTCGGGCCCGAACGCGAGGTTGCCACCGTTGTGGTTCGCGTAGGGCTGTTCGATCTCGAAGAGCGTGTTCAGGCGCGTCGCCTTCGCCGTGGGGGTCGACAGCTTCCACGCCTCGACGTGCGTCGCACCATCGAGGTCGGTGTAGTCGATGAAGATCCGCGGGTCGTCCGGCCAGCCGGGAGCGAACGCCAGGCCGAGCAGCCCCTGCTCGTTACCTGAGCTGACCTTGCCGGTGAGGTCGAGCACCGTCACGCCCGTCTTCACGACCTCGGCCGGGCAGTTGTCGCGCGCCGCGCACGTCATGTTGCTCACGACGCGAATACGTCCGGGCTGCTCGACGACCGCGACCTGGTCGGTGCCGGGAACGCCGATCGCGAGCACCGGTCGGTCGAACGAACCCACCTTGTGGAGCGCCACCTTCGGGGGAGCCGACGACGCACGCTCGGGGGATCCACCATCGCGTGCGACGGCCGATCCTTTGGTCGACGCGCCGGATGACCGCTTCGTCGCATCCCCGTCACCGCACCCCGCAGCGACGAGGAGCAGCAACGGGAGCAGGAGGAACGCGCGCAGGAAGCAGGTCATGGAACGGACCTACCCGCTCGCTCCCCCAGCGCATCGCCGTCGGGGATCCGACGGGTAACCGACCGGTAGCCGTGTGTCGAGCCGACGCGCCTCGCGTGCGCGAGAGCATTGACGCCATTGCCAGGCCATCAGGTCGTGAAGGCAAGTGTCATATCAAACTCAACTTTTGCAATCCGGTGCCGATGATGACCGAGTTGCGTTCGACATGGAGGTCGTCCTGCCCCAGCCCCGAAACATTGCCGTGATCGCGTCGCTCGTGGCCCTGTGCTGCGCCGCGATCGCGATCCCCGTCGCGGCCCAGGGCAACGCCGGCACGACCGAGACCGCCGCGCCGCTCGTTCCACAGGAGCTGCTGGATGCGCGCGAGCACGTCGATGCCGTCAACACCGCGGCACTCGAGACGGCCCCGCCCGCGGCGGGCAACCGCTGCGACGAGACGATCGAGGTCGCCGGTATCGGCAGCGCCTGCCGCACCCCGAGCGGCCTCCTGCGCGTCGAGCAGCCCGACGGCAGCACCAGCACCATCCACGGGCTCGACGCCGTGCCCCTCGGTGCAGCTGCCTACGCCCCCGGACCCCAGGCACGCGCCAACAACGCAGGCCCGGCCGACATCGACTGCGTCGCCGACACGGCGTTCCACTACACCCTGGTCTACGCGCGCCCGGCCAACGTGACGAGCCGCTTCGCGACGATCGCACCGAAGCTGCGCACCGAGGCCTACAAGATCAGCGCGTTCATCGATGCCGAGAGCCAGTCGGTCGACCCCAAGGCAGGACGCCACCTGCCGTTCGCCTGCGACGGTGGCGCACCGCGCGTGCTCAACGCGCAGCTCGCCACGGCCGGCGCCGGCGTCGTCTTCGAGGACGTCGTCAACGACCTCAAGGCGCAGGGCTATGCCTTCAACTCAGCGAACTCGAGCGAGCGCTACCTGCTGTACGTCGATGCTCCGTCGGCGGCCGGCGCCGGTGTCGCCGGCACCGGGCACGTCTCCAACAACGACGACCGTCCCGACGAACTCAACATGAACAACAAGGGCGGCCTCTACGCCATGCAGTACAACTACGCCAACGGTGGCGACGCTCCGCACTGGGAGGTCATGGTGCACGAGCTCTCCCACACCATGGGCGCGGTCGCCGACTCCGCCCCGCACGCATCTGGATACGGGCACTGCAACGACGGCCTCGACGTCATGTGCTACGCAGACGGTGGCCCGACGTCCAGGTACGGCGAGTCGTCGTGCTCGACGAAGGTGCTCGACTGCAACCGCGACGACTACTTCAATCCGGCGCCGGCGCCGGGCTCGTACCTGGCGAACCACTGGAACATGGCGGGCGCCGCCAATCGCTGGCTCGTGCCGCGGAGCGCCGGCGACCAGGTTCCTCCGATCGCCCCGACCGGACTCACGCAGACCGGCGCGAGCAACACCGCGCTGGGCGTCAGCTGGACCCCGGCCAGTGACAACGTCGGCGTGACGGGCTACGACGTCGCGATCCGCACGGCGGGCGGCGCATGGCGCACCGCGCTCACTACCGCCCGCCGCACGGCGACCATCATGCCGCTGAACGCCTCGACCACCTACGAGGTGTCGGTGACCGCGCGCGATGCCGCCGGCAACGTGGGGCCTGCAGCCGTGATCACGGGCACGACCAACGATCGCCCTGACTCCACGCCCCCCAGCGCTCCCACCAACGTGGCGGTGCGGACCGACCTCAAGGCCCGCACGGTGACCTTCACCTGGAACGAATCGACTGATGACATCGGGGTCGCGAGCTACGAGGTACACCGCCTCGACCTGGTCAAGAAGGGGTCGACGAAGCGCGCCGTGCGCGGCGCGGTGCGCACCGTCGAGACGACGTACGCCCTCAGGTCGACGAGCCTCAAGCCGGGCACCGCGTACCTCTACGAGATCGTGGCCCGCGACCCCGCCGGAAACACCTCCAGGGGCACCAAGAAGACCGTGGCCATCCGGCAGGACAAGCTCCGCCCCACCGCACCCGGTCGCCTGCGGGGCAGCGCCGCGACTTCGTCGTCGGTGCAGCTCACCTGGAACCCGAGCTCGGACAACGTCGGGGTCAAGGGCTACCGCATCTACCAGAAGTCGGGGCGCGCCTGGGTGCGGATCGGCACCTTCAAGCCGAGCGTCACGTCACTGCGGGTCAACCGCCTGCGCGCACACAGCTCTTACGCCTTCCACGTCGAGGCGTTCGACGCAGCGGGGAACGCGCGCCCGTCACGAACCCTGACCGTGCGCACCCGCTGAGCCTGCGACATCGCGGATCGGCGCCCCCGATGGCGCCGCCCCGGGAAGAGTCCGACCCGCCGCGGCTATTGATCAGACCGTCAATTGTGATCGGTTTCCCTCCGAAGGCCTGATCGTTGGCCGCCACCGGCCGGGGGGCATGTGTGAGAGCATGCCCCCTTCATGCACCGGGCGAGTCATTCCCGGCATGAAGCACAACCGCCACGGAGGGACGGAAACGCATGGAACTGACCGCAGTCGCAGGGGTACGCCTGAAGGCAACCACCCCGCCCACTACACCGCCCACGAAGGTCACTGCCCCGCGCAGCACCTATGACGCCCAGGGCAGTGAAGATCCCGTCGGGGGATTCGGCAAGCTCGTTCGCAAGGACGACCAGGCCCCGACCGGCGACAAGGCAGTCGATGCAGCGCACGACAACGCGAAGCTCGTCCACGACTTCTACGCTGAGGTGCTCGGCCGCGATTCGATCGACGGCAAGGGCATGGAGATGAAGAGCGTCGTGCACTACGGCGACCAGTACAACAACGCGTACTGGGACGGCGAGAAGATGACGTACGGCGACGGCGACGGCGAGCTCCTCGGACCGCTGTCGGGTTCGCTCGACGTCGTCGGTCACGAGATGACCCACGGAGTCACCGAGCACACCGCAGGCCTCAACTACGAAGGCCAGTCGGGCGCACTCAACGAGAGCTGGAGCGACGTCTTCGGCGAGCTCATCGAGCAGTGGTCCGACAACCGCGCGGGCTTCGGCACGGTGGATGCCGCCAAGGCTGCCGACTGGCTGATCGGCGAGGACGTCTTCACGCCCAAGATCAAGGGCGACGCGCTCCGCAGCATGCGCGCCCCGGGCACGGCGTACGACACCAAGGAGTGGGGCAAGGACGACCAGCCGGCCCACATGAAGGACTACTACAAGGGCTCGCAGGACAACTACGGCGTCCACATCAACTCGGGCATCCCCAACAAGGCCGCCTACGAGATCGGCGTGAAGCTCGGCAGCGAGAAGCTTGCCAAGGTCTGGTACGACGCGCTCACGACGAGCCTCGGTCCCGACTCGGACTTCTCCGACGCAGCGGCAGCGACGATCGCCTCCGCCGCGAAGCTGTACGGTGCCGGCGAAGTGCCGAACGCCGTGGCCGACGCCTGGAAGGGCGTGGGCGTGGTGCCGGCGACGACGGCGCCCAAGCCGGCTCCTGCCGGCACCCCGAGCCGCAGCCACCAGCACGGCGAGGCCGGCGACGGCATCGTTCCGCCGTGGCTCGCGACGCCCGGTACGTTCAGCAAGTAGCACCCAAGCAGCAACGCCACATCGGGATAGCACGACGAAGGGCCGGAGCTGCTGCTCCGGCCCTTCGCGTATGCAGATGACCCACGGGTGCATGCCTGGGGCGGGAATCGAACCCGCACGCCCGAAGGCAGGCGATTTTAAGTCGCCGGCGTCTACCAGTTCCGCCAC
>JAOPYW010000210.1 GCA_025964405.1 Thermoleophilia bacterium
TGGCTGCCGGTCGGCTCGAAGGATGTGGCGATCTCGAGCGTCGTGTCGGTCTGGCTGATGGCTGTCGTGCCCGTCACGTCGAGGCGGCTCGTGCCAGCGGCGTCAGCCGGAGCTCCGGTGCCACGAGCGATGATGTACAACGAACTACCAGCGTTGAAGGCGACGTTGCCAGTGACGTTCAGTAGGCCCGAGAGCGTGTAGCTGCCCGCATCGCCGTTGCTCGGCTCGAGGGTCGCGCCCTCGTTGACGGTGACGTCACCGGTGATGTTTCCGTGCCCACTCAGGTAGGTGTTGCCGTTGAGCGTCACGTCGAGGTTGCTGAGTGAACCGCCACGTGCAACTTCGACGCCGTTGGTCTGCCCGTTGATCTCGGCGTCGTTCACGGTGATGGAGCCCGAGCCCACGCCGGTCAGCGTGTAGCCGGTGCTTTCGTCGTGGGTCTGGATGCTGCCGGTGCTGACAAGCTGTGCGCCCAGTGATGAGTTGGCCGATAGCTGAATGAGGCCCGTCGACGAGTTGGTGATGTGTGTGGAGTTGCCCGTGAGCAGCCCGCCGGCAAGGTCCAGCGTGCCGTTGACGGTGAACACTCCCGCGCCATTGGTCGTGAGCGTACCGCCAGTGATCAGGCGCAGGTTGCCGTCGAAGTCGCCGCCATCAACCGTGAAGGTGCCGGTGTTCGTCAGCGAGGCGCCGAGCTCGGTCGAGCCCTCGATGTCGATGGTGCCTGTGTTCGTGAAGCTGCCCAGGCCGGTCAGGTCGTTGCCCGACGCCACGGTGAGATGACCCGCGTTCGTCATCGACGCACCAGTCGCGATGGCGATGTTGCCGGCAACGGTCACCTCGGTGACAGCGGCGGAATTCAGCTGGCTCACACCATTCAGGGTGATGTCGCCACCACTGGTGCCGAACGCTGAGCCACCATTGCCTCCGGTGGTAACGGTCACCTTCAAGTCGTTGAGCGTCGCGGTGTCCACGACCACGTCAGCCGCCGAGAGTGCCGACGTCACGGTCGCGCCGGACAGGCTCGGCCCTCCGCAGTCGCCGTCGCTGATATTAAGTGAACCGAGCGCCAGGGGCGTAGCAGGAACGTTCGTGATGACCACGGGGTCGTTATTGAAGTCGCAGCTGAAAACCACGACGTTGTCGCCAGCGACGGGCTTGGTGCTGGGAAGCTCATCCGCATCAACCCAGTTCCCGTCGACTTGCCAGTCAGTGTCGGCAGCTCCGGACCAGTACTTGGTTGCAGCCATCGCGCTCGGCGCGACGACAAGCGTGACGGCGGCCACGATTGCGATGGTGAGCAGGCGAAGCTGCCGACGAAGAACGTGCACGAAGAGATCCCCTCAGATCAGATCCGCACGGCTCCCCGCCGCGCGGTTGTCGGCGCACCGTAGCAGGGGCTATCGACAGAAGCTACTGCCGTTATCTAAGTGAACTGCTCCGAAAACCAACAGCCCCGAAATGCGACCGTACCAGCGTCTAGACCTGCAGCTGGGAGAGGTCACCAAGCGGCGCGGTAGCGTCGAGTACGGCCGCGAGGAGGCGGAGGCGGTTGTCGCGCACGGCGTCTTCGTCGGCCATGACCATGACCCCGGATTCCTTCGAGAAGAACAGCTCCACCACCGGACCGAGCTCTGATGCGTGGCCGACGGCGTCGGCGAACTGGCGCGATGAGATCGCCCCGGCGAGCGGCGCGGTCACCACGCCGAGCACGCGATGCAGCTCACGCTCGGAGTCGACCTCGAACTTGGTGGGATCGATGGCGCCGTCGGGCACTCCCCCGGCCTTGTCGATGAGCTTGCGCGAGCGATCCTGCGCCTCGAGCACCTGGGCGAAGGTGGCGTTGCCGCCGACGACCTCGTCGTGCAGTACGCGGGCGAGTTCGTCGAGGTGCTGCAGCTGCGGAAGCCCGGCCGCACGCGCGGCGCGCACGGCGTCGACGCGGATGCCGTCGTCGGTCAGGCGCTTCTCGACGCGGTCGAGGATGAACTCGCGCACGATCGGCACGACGTCCTCCTCGGCCCCGAAGCCCTGGGCGTCGACGATCGCCTTGGCGGCGGTGAGCGCGGTCTCGAGGTCGAGTGCCACGTCATGCTCGAGCGCGATGCGCATCACGCCGATCGCGGCCCGGCGCAGGCCGTGCGGGTCGCGGGAGCCGGTCGGGGCCTCGCCGATCGAGAACATCGTGACGAGCAGCTCGAGCTTGTCGGCGAGGGCGAGCAGTGACGGCAGCCCCTCGGCCGGCATGCGGCTGTCGGCGCCGCGCGGCATGAACTGCTGGTCGATCGCGGCGCAGACCTGCTCGTCGTAGCCGGCGGCGGCCGCGTAGAGGGATCCGGCGAAGCCTTCGAGCTCCGCGAACTCCTGCACCACGTTCGAGACCTGGTCGGCCTTGGCGAGACGCGCCGCCGCGGCGACGAGCTCCGCGTCGAGGCCGGTCTGGCGCGCGAGCTCCGCGGCCACGGCCGCGATGCGGTCGCGTCGCTGCGCGAGTGAACCGGCCTTGGCATGGAACACGACGGCGCCGAGCGACTCGTCGCTGGCCATGTCGTCGAGGCCGCGGCTGCGGTCACGCTCGAAGCTGAAGACCGCGTC
>JAOPYW010000234.1 GCA_025964405.1 Thermoleophilia bacterium
CGACGGGCGCTCCCCCCACAGTGGGGGGCGTGACGCCTGACCCGATCGCATCCACGCCGCCCGCCGCCGCTCCCGTTGGACCTGCCGCCGCTCCTGCAGCCGCCGCGGGCATCTTCCACGAGCCGTCGGCGAACGGGGAGCTCGCGCCGCCACCCGCGGCCCCGCTGCCCGGCGTGCCGGCGATGCCCGAGCACTTCGAGGCACCCGGGCCCGACGATCACCTGCGGCCCGATGCCGCGCGCGGCGCGTCGCAGCTCGACTGAGCGTCCGAGCGCTCGGCGCGACTGATAGCCGCTCCCGCATGCCGGGTAGACGGAGCGGGATGCCGCTCCCCCAGACACTCGACGAACTCCTCGGCCGCGAGCCGGAACCCGAGCCGGCTGCGGCGCTCGTGCCGAGCCTGCGCCGCCGCCTGATCACGGTCGGCATCGTCTTCGGGCTGCTCCAGGCGATCGTCGCCGTGCTCATCTCGCTGCGCGCGAGCCGTGCCGAGAGCCGTCGCGCCGCCCGCCGGCCCGCGACCTACCCGAGCATCGTGTTCGAGCCGGTGAAGCTGCACGAGGCCGAAGACGTGGTGCAGCTCTACATGCGCGGCGATGAGGTGACGCGCGACATGATCGCGGCGATCGACGCGGCTGAGCACGAAGTGCTGTTCGAGACGTTCATCTGGGTCAACGACGAGTCGGGCCGCATGATGCGCGATGCGCTCGGGCGGGCGGCCGCGCGCGGGGTGCGGGTCTACGTGCTGTGGGACTGGTTCCTGTCGGACCACTCGATCACGCGCGAGTGGTTCCCGCCCGGTGTCGAGGCCTACCCGTTCAAGGAGATCAAGCCGGGCCTCGACGCGCTGCGCGTCTCGAACCTGCTGCGCGACCACCGCAAGGTCGTGGTCATCGACAACCACGTGTCGTTCATCGGTGGCTACAACGTCGGCGACGAATACCTGTCGTGGCGCGACACGCACCTCAAGATCGAGGGCATCGATTCACGCGAGCTGGCGAACGCGTTCGGGGATTTCTGGAACGCCCACGTGCCGCCGACCGCGCCACGGCTCCCCAACGTGCCGGGCCGGAGCTGGAACCCGCACGTGCTCATCCACCGCAACGACCCGTCGCTCGGCGTCTTCCCGATTCGCGGCATGTACCTCGAGGGCATCGACCGCGCGTCGGAGCGCATCTGGCTGACCAACGCCTACTTCGTGCCCGACCGCGCCTTCCGCGGGGCGCTCACCGATGCCGCCCGCCGCGGGGTCGACGTGCGCGTGCTGCTGCCCGCGCGCTCGAACCACCCGCTCACCGACACGCTCGCGCACGGCATGTTCGAAGACCTGCTGCACGCGGGGGTGCGGGTGTTCCTCTACCGCGACTTCATGGTGCATGCCAAGACGGCGCTCATCGATCGCGAGTGGGCGACGGTCGGCACGGCGAACCTCGACCGCTGGAGCATGCTCGGCAACTACGAGATCAACGCCGAGATCCGCGGCCCGCGCCTCGTGCAGCAGATGGCCGACATGTACCTGCTCGACCTCGAGTCGGCCGACGAGATCACGCTCCAGGGCTGGAAGAAGCGGCCCGCGCGCATGCGCGCCAGCGAGCGCATCATGCGCAGCCTCGCCCCGCTCATGTAGCGGGCCGAACGCGCGTCAGTCGGCGTCGTCGCCGGCGGTCCAGTCGGCGGCCCGGGCGGCGAGCGCGCGGCGCGTGCGCACGGGGGCGCGCAGGGTCATCGTCAGCCACAGCTGCAGCACGCGGCGGCCCGTGAGGTCGCCGATGCAGACGAGTTCGTCGCCGTCGAGGTAACCCGGGTTGCGGTCGAGGTAGAAGGCGACATGGGGGTTGGCCTGCGCCAGCTCGTCGGTGATCACGGGGATCTGCTCGCCGCGATCGACCGGCTGGTCGGGATCGGGGTGCACGACGCCTGCTGCGGCGTCGAAGCGGTCGCCGAAGCGATCGACGGCGACGAAGTCGAGCATCGTGGCGAGCGCCGGTGACGGCCGCGTGATCGTGAACTTGGGGAGCGCCGTGCGCACGTTCTCGACGAGCAGCAGGTAGGTGCGGTAGTCGCGACAGGTCAGGAACCAGTGGAGCGGGCGCCACGGCCGGCGCAGCTTGGTGCGCATGAGCAGGCGCGACCACTCGCGCTGCAGCGCGCCCTGGCCGAGCGATCGGCGATCGATGACGGTGTCGCCGGCGAAGATGATCGTGCACGGCCGGCCGCTCACGTCACGACGCGCCTGCAGGTGCAGCGTCGAGAATCCGCGCAGGTCGCCGGTGAGCTCATCCTCGAGCACGACCGCCACCTGCATGTCGTCGAGCCCCGCCTCGAACCGCGCGCGGTCGGCGTTCGCGTAGTGCTGCGCGAACAGCGCGAAGGCGGGGTCGGCGACGCGCCGGAACCGCTCGATCGACACCGTGCGCGCACCGAGCCGGCCCGGACGCGGCACGCGGCCGATGTCGCGACGCCCGATCCAGATCGCGAACCCGAACAGCACCGCCGCGCCCAGCGTCAGGAGGCTCAGCCAGTCACTCGGGTCAGCCGCGGAGCAGCGGTCGCGCTCCACCACGAGGTCGCCCGCGAGCACGAGCAGCACCGCGCCGAGCAACGTGAACGCGCGGCGATCGCGACCCGGTCCGCGCGTCACGACACGCGTCAGCAGCACCTCGGCGACGAGCACCGCCGCCACGACCACGTCGGTGGTGACGATCGCCGAGCAGTCGCTCGTGTCGAGCCCCACGACCAGCCGGGCGAGCCCGGCCAGCACGAGCGTCGACATGATGCTGCGCATCGGCTTTGACGCCCGCGAGAACGTCGTCCACGACAGTGGCAGCACCACGAACCCGAGGCCCGCGACCGTGGTCCACGCGATCAGCAGCCAACTCGGATCGTCGCCGCCCGGCTCCCACGTGTGCAGCGCCCAGCCCACGAGCGCGCCGATCGCCAGCGTCAACGCCGCGAGCCACACCTGCACGCTCGACGTGCGCGGGCCGAGGATCGCCTCGGTGCCCGCCCCCGGAACGAAGGCGAGCTCGTCAGCTTCGGGGTCGCCCGTGGTCAGACCGCGGCCCCGAGCGACTCACGCACGGCCGCCAACTGCCCGGCGCTGCCGAGCTTGCCGTTCTTGGCCGCGACGTATGCCGCATAGGCGTTCATGAAGGGCTTGCCCGGGCCACGCAGGTCGAACTCGGCCGGGTGGTCGCGGAAGAACTCGCGATGGATCGCGGCCCACACCAGTCGACCGTCGGTGTCGATGTTCACCTTCGTCACGCCGAGCTTGGCGGCGGGGAGGTACTGGTCCTCCGGCACGCCCGCGGCGCCCGGCATGTCGCCGCCGGCGTTGTTGATGCGCGCGACCCACTCGGCCGGCACGCTCGACGAGCCGTGCATCACGAGCGGGTAGCCCGGGAGCAGCTTCTGGATCGCCTCGATGCGATCGAAGTGCAGCCCCTGGCCACCGGCAAACTTGTAGGCGCCGTGCGACGTGCCGATCGCGACGGCGAGCGAATCGCAGCCCGTGCGCTCGACGAACTCGACGGCCTGCGCCGGGTCGGTGAGGCTCGCATGCTCCTCCGAGACCTCGATGTCCTCCTCGACGCCGCCGAGCTGTCCGAGCTCTGCCTCGACGACGATGCCCTTCGCGTGCGCGCGCTCGACCACGCGCTTCGTGATGGCGATGTTCTCCTCG
>JAOPYW010000256.1 GCA_025964405.1 Thermoleophilia bacterium
TGTATCCCGTGCACCTCTTCACGCTGCTCGCGGTCGCAGCGCTCTACTTCGGCGCGCAGGCGCTCGACATCACGATCGCGGCGCGCAACGACTACTCGCTCATCTCGTTCCTCAACAACGTCTTCCTCATGCACGACTGGTTCCAGCCGCGCACGCTCAGCTGGAACTACCCGTCGTGGTCGATCAGTGCGGAGTGGGCGGCCTACCTCGCCTTCCCCCTGCTCGCCTGGCTCCTGCTCCGGCGTCAGCTCCCCAGCATCCTCGCCCTCGCGGCGCTCATCGTCGTGCTGCTCGTCTTTGAACGGGCGATCTTCGACGGGCTCGACCCCGTCGGCCTCGTGCGCATCGCGGCAGAGTTCACCTCGGGGGTGCTGCTCTTCGCGCTCTACCGCAACCGGTTCGCCGACGCCCTGCCCTGGCACCGGCTCGGGCTGCCGCTCCTGGCTGCCAGCATCGCGCTCGGCGTCTGGTCGTTCGTCGCGACCGGCACCGCCCTGCGCGCCGTGCCCGTGTTCGCCCTCCTCGTCTACGCCCTCGCGTGGGAGCGCCCGCTGCGCCCCCTGCGCGCCGTCGCCGCCGGTGGGGTGCTCGATCGCAGTCGCACCCCGCTCCTCGCGACCCGCCCCCTCGTCTACTGGGGCAAGGTCTCGTACTCGCTCTACATGACGCACGCGGTGACTGACATGGTGCTCATCCGCTGGCTTCGCTCGACCGACCTGGTGACCGCCGGCGTTCCGCTGAAGCTCGCCGTGTTCGTCGGCTACGTGGGAGCTGTCGCTGCCGTCGCAGCCGCCACGTACCACTGGGTGGAGGAGCCCGCCCGCCGTCGCCTGGGCCCGCGGCGACCCGAACCCGCGCCCATCGCGAACCGAGCGCCGACCCCCGTTAGGTGACTCCATCGGCGTCGCCGCGCGCGTCGGTCGAGTAGACCTCGTGGATGCACCACGACACGCCAGCTGACCCGAACACGCACCACCGGGTCGGCATGGCGCTGCTGTTCTCGCCCAGGGGCGGCTCGGCGCAGGTCGCGTCGTACCTCGCCCGTGCCCTCGATCGCCACGGCTGGCCGGTGAGCCTGGCCGCGGGGTCGCTCGGGCCAGCGGGCGCACACGGCAATGCCGCGACGTTCTTCGCTGGCATCGACGGCAGCTCCTTCGACTACGACGAAGCGCAGGCGATGTACGTCGACGGAGGTGACCCGATGGACGCCCCGCGGCCCATGCACCCCTCCTACGAGCCGAAGCCCGACGTCGCCGACCGCAGCTTCACCGAGGTGTCACCCGCCCAGTTCGCGCACGCAACCGATGCGTGGGGCAGGCACTTGGCCGGGTCAGCCAGCTTCGCCTCCTCCGACGTGTTGCACGTGCACCACCTGAGCGTGCTGCAGCGCGCCGCGCAGCGCGCGCTCCCCGACCTCCCGATGGTGTCGCACCTGCACGGAACCGACCTCAAGTTGCTCGATGCCATCGCCCGAGGGGTGTATGACGACGGCGCGCATCCGTTCGCGGCGGGAGCGGGTGACCTCCTGCGCGACGCGGCGTCGGTCGCCGATGCCACCTTCGTGATCTCCGCGCATGAACGCGACGAGGCGGCGCGCCTGCTCGACATCGACGTCGCGACGATTCACCTGGTTCCGAACGGGGTCGACGTCGCACGGTTCACCCCGACTGACATCTCGGTGGGGGAGCGGCGCGCGCACTGGCATCGGTGGCTCGTGGCGGAGCCCCAGGGGTGGAGCGCGGCATCGCGGCGACCGGGCTCGATCGCCTACGGTCCCGAGGTGCTCGATCGCTTCGTCGACCCCCTGACCGGCACGGCGAACCCGGTGCTGATGTTCGTCGGACGATTCCTCGCGTTCAAGCGCGTGCCGCTGCTGATCAGGGCGTACGCCAAGGCGCAGCCGCGCTTCCGACGGCCGGCGCCGCTCGTCGTGTGGGGCGGGTCGCCGGGGGAGTGGGAGGGCGAGCACCCCCACGACGTGGCGACCGAACTCGGCGTGCGCGACGTGTTCTTCACCGGGTGGCGCGGCCACGACGAGCTGCCGGTCGGCCTGGCATGCGCCGACGTGCTCGTGGCGCCGTCGGTCGACGAACCGTTCGGCCAGGTCTACCTCGAGGCGATGGCCACGGGGCGCCCGGTGATCGGCACCACGACCGGCGGACCGGTCGAGTTCGTCAACGTCGACCTTGCCGCGCCCGACGGATGGCTGGTCGCGCCCGACGACGTCGACGCCCTGGCCGACGCCATGGTCGCTGCCGTCAACGGCGAGCCGGAGCGACGGCGTCGCGGCGCCAACGCGCTGCGCCACGTCAACGAGGGCTATTCCTGGTCAGCGCTCTCGGAGCGCTTCGTCGAGGTCTACGAGGCCCTCGCGCGCGAGCGGTGACCTAGGCCCAGCCGAGTTCGTCGAGGCGCTGCTCGTCGATGCCGAAGAAGTGCGCGAGTTCGTGGAGGAGGGTGACGCGTATCTCCTTCGCGAGCAGCGCCGGATCGTGCCCGAAGTCCTCGGTCAGCGGCCGGCGGAAGACCCACACGCGGTCGGGCGGCTGCAGGTCGGTGGCGCCCTCGTAGCGCTCGGTGAGCGGAATACCTTCGTAGAGTCCGTAGATGTCGGGCTCGTCGGGGTCGGCCTCCTCGACGATGACCTCGACGTTCTCGAGCAGCGCCGCGAAGCGCGCCGGGAGCTCGGCGAGGGTGCGATCGATGACCTGGTCGAAGACGTCGGCGGGCATGGGCGCAGGCTACCCGACCCGCGACCGGTACCATGGCGCGCATGATGTCTCGCACACGCGTACGACCCACCCCGCCGCGGCCGGTGCAGCTCCCCGCCGCCCTCGACGACCCTCGCCAGCACGAGCTCGACGAACTCGGGCATCGATCACAGCTCGAGCAGGCACGGCTCGCCGACGTCGACCTCGGCCACCGCGACCTCGTCGGCTCGACGTGGACGGGCGTCGAGGGGCGCAATGTGACGCTCGCGAGCTCCGACATCAGCGGGGCGTTCCTCACCGACTTGCGCCTGACGGCGTCAGACCTCGCCAACCTGGGCGCGCGCGGCGCCTCGCTGCAGCGGGTCGAGGTCGTCGACGGGCGCTCGGTCGGGCTCGGGCTCAACGAGGGGTTCCTGCAGGACGTCAGCTTCGTCGACTGCCAGCTCGACTTCGCCGCCTTCCGGTTCGCGCGCCTGCAGCGCGTGGTCTTCCGCAACTGCCGCATGCACGAGTTCGACCTCACGAGCACGCAGCTGCAGTCGGTGCTCTTCGAAGACTGCGACCTGACCGGGGCCGACCTCACACGCGTCGAGTTCGAGCGCTGCGAGATCCGCCGCTGCACGCTCGCGGGCGTGCGAGGCGTGCAGGACCTGCAGGGCGTCGCGATGTCGATGCTCGACGTGATCGACCTCGCGCCGCTGTTCGCCTCGGCGTGCGGCGTGAACATCCTCGACGCGGATGCAGCCGACGATGACTGACACGTCGCGCCCCGTACCGAACGAGCTGCTCGACCAGCTGTTCCGCCACGCGCGCTCCACGACGCCCTTCGCCGATCGCGAGGTCACCGATGGGGAGCTGCGCGCGCTGCACGACCTCTGGCGCACCGCCCCGACCGCCTCGAACGTGCAGCCGCTCCGCCTGCTGGTCGAGCGGTCACCCGAGGCGCGGGCCCGACTCGGCGTGCACATGAGCGACGGCAACCGGGCCAAGACGCTGGCGGCGCCGCTGGCGATCGTGATCGCAGCCGACACGCGGGCGGGGGAGCACTACCCGGAGATCCACCCAGAGCGTCCAGAACTGCGGGAGCGGTGGTTGTCAGAGCCGAGCGCGAGCGACGGCACGCGGTTCAATGCATCGATCCAGTTCGGCTACTTCGTCGTGGCGGCGCGTGCCGTGGGGCTCGTCGTGGGACCGATGGGGGGTTTCACCCGGCGCGGCGTCGACGCGGAGTTCTTCCCCGACGGTCGGTGGCGGTCGATCCTCGTCGCGAACGTGGGGCACCCGGGCGGCGAGGCGGCGTCGCCGCGGTTGCCCAGGCTGGGCTACGAGACGGTGGTGCGCACGGTATAGGTCGGCCGCGCGCGAAACGGATGGCAGCCGCATCTCGACGAACAGGACGTTCGCCATCCTTCGAAGGGCACGTCATCACTTCTCGTCGTACCGCTCCGATCTGCCGCTCGCTGGTGCGCGTCTTGCCGCTCAGCGTGATCGCCGCCGTGTTCGCCGCGTCGGCGGCTCCCCTCGCCGAGGCCGTCGCGCCCAGCTCGCCCGCGGGCTGTGATCGACGCGCCGCCACGCTGCAGGTGTCGCCCGACCTCCGCGTTCCCGCTGGCGAGAGCGACGTCGTGTCGATGGAGACGGCCGTGGCCGGAACCGTCACCGACATCGACCTGCACACGTCGACCACCAAGTACTCGCCGGCCGACCTCACGCTCGCGCTCGTGGCTCCAGATGGAACGCGCGTGCTGCTGAGCGACCCCACCACGGGAACCGCCTGGGCTGACGCCGGGTATCCCGTCTGGGATGTGCTGTGGGACGACCAGGCGGCGACGGCCGTCGGCGCGACGCCTGCCACCGTGCTGGAGGGCGCCAACCCCGTGCGCCCCGCGCAGTCGTTCGTCGCGCTCACGGGTCACGCGGCCAGCGGAACCTGGCGTCTGTCGATCGCGACCGCGGTCGATGGCAGCTCAGGCGTGCTCGATGACGTCACACTCACGATCACCTCGTGTGTGCGAGCTACTGCGGCGACGCCGGCCGCCAGGGAGGCGCCGGGTCAGGCGGCTTCGTCCGGGCCCACCACGGGCACGCCGCCGGTGCCCGGCGACGTCCGGCCTCCCCGTGTGCACTGGAGCATCGCTCACCCGTCGCCGCTGGGTGCACAGCTCAGCCGTCCCATGCTGGTCGACATACGCGTCGATGAGGCGTCGGTGATCGTCGCCGAGCTGCGGCTGACCCTCCGCGCCGCTCGCTTCCTCGAGGTTCCCGTGCTGGCGGGAACGACGACCGTGGTCACTCCCTCGTCGGGCGCTCGTCGCATCCGCCTCCGGTTCACGCCTGCCGTGCGGCGCGCCCTCGCGTCGAGCCACGGCATCGACGTCATCGTGCGACTGCGCGTCACCGATTCGTCGGGGAACGTGCGCACTGCGGCCAAGCCGCTCCACCTGCAGCGCTGACTCATCACGACCGCGATCCGTCAGTGCGCTGCTGCGGATGGCACGCGAACTGGCGATCGCGCGGCAATTGCAAAACGTATTGCTAGGTTTGCTGTCTTTCTGCACGGTGCGGCCGCGTGCGTGGGCTCGGCGCGTGGTTGGATCCCGCGCACTGCCTCTCATCCTGAGAGGTCTCACAGCTCACTACCGGGGGTTCCACAATGGCAGCAAACGACTACACCGTCGCGCAGCGACTGACGACCGAGACGAAGAGCTCCTTCAAGACCAGCGAGATGTTCATCTACCTCGCGGTGGTCATCGGCATCATCATCACCGCCAACGTCGTCGGCAACGACGGCGACAAGGGCGATGCGTTCCGCGCGCTCGACGCGGTTCGCTACATCACCTACGCGACCGTCGGCTACCTGGTCAGCCGCGGTCTCGCCAAGGCGGGCAGCCGCGAGCCCTTCTGGGACAAGCACGAGGTCGACACGCGTGCGACCACGGCTCGCTGAACGGGTCTGATCGGTCAGGCGGCGGGTCTGGGGCATGTTCCCCAGGCCCGCCGTTCGTCGTTTCGCGGCGAGCCCGCGCACTGCAAGCGACGGTGTGTGGTGGGATTCTCGCCATAGCTTCACTAAATGCACCTGCGCGCTTGACGCGCAGATCAACAGTGGTACTGTGCCTCGAACACGGAAGGCCGACTCGGATATGAGCCGACCACACTCCGATTTTCTTCAGGAGAGAGGTTTTCCATGGCTGACAAGCCCACCACCACCGACATGTTGCTGGTTCCGGTCGACGAGACGATCGTGTTCCCCGAGATGACCGTCACGCTCACGATCGATGCCCAGGTCGGCGACCACGTGCTGCTCGTGCCGCGCGACGAGGATGGGGTCTACGCCAAGATCGGAACGATCGCCGAGGTCACGGAGCTCGCACGGCTCCCCCGAGGCAGTCGCGCCGCAGTGCTCACCGGCGACGTGCGCGGTATCCCGGGCGTCGCCCGCACGGGTTCCGACGGCCAGCTCTACGTTCCCGTCGAGCGGCACGAGGACGACAACCCGCCTCGCTCGAAGACCGTCGAGCTCGAGCGCGAATACCGCGCGATCGTCGAGGAGATCATCGAGCTGCGCAACATCGATTCGCGCGTCGGTGACTTCGTGCGTTCGATCTCCGATGCCGGCACCCTCGCCGACACGGCCGGCTACTCGCCCGACCTCGGCCATGCACAGAAGGTGCAGATCCTTGAGGAGCTCGACGTCGTCGCACGCCTCGAGCTGGCCATCGAGCTGCAGCGTGAGCAGCTCGCCGAGCTGCAGGTGCGCCGCCGCGTGCGCGATGACATCCAGAGCGATTCGCAGAAGCAGCAGCGCGAGTACTTCCTGCGCCGCCAGCTCGAGTCGATCCGCAAGGAGCTCGGCGACGACGAGGAGAGCGTGGTGGACGACTACCGTGCCCAGCTCGCCGAGGTCGACATGCCGGAGAACGTGAAGGAGCAGTTCGAGCGTGAACTCGGCCGCCTCGACCGCATGGGTGACGGTGGCATGGAGTCGCAGACCATCCGCTCCTACCTCGACTGGCTGCTCGCGGTGCCATGGGGCAAGGTGACCGTCGACGAGCTCGACCTGGCGCACGCGCAGAAGACGCTCGACGACGAGCACACGGGGCTCGACGACGTGAAGGAGCGCATCATCGAGCACCTCGCGGTGCGCAAGCTCAGGATCGAGCGCGAGATCGAAGCAGACCCGCGTGCGGGCGCCATCCTCACGCTGATCGGGCCGCCCGGCACGGGCAAGACCTCGATCGGGGAGTCGATCGCCCACGCCCTGGGTCGCAAGTTCGTGCGCATGTCACTCGGTGGCATGCGTGACGAGGCCGAGATCCGTGGCCACCGCCGCACCTACGTCGGCGCGCTGCCGGGTCGCCTGGTGCGCGCGCTGCGTGACGCCGAGACGATGAACCCGGTGATCCTGCTCGACGAGGTCGACAAGGTCGGTGCCGACTGGCGCGGTGACCCCTCGAGCGCGCTGCTCGAGGTGCTCGACCCGGCGCAGAACCACTCGTTCCGTGACCACTACCTCGACATCGAGCTCGACCTCTCCGGCGTGATCTTCATCGCGACGGCGAACACGGCCGAGACCATCCCCGGGCCGCTGCTCGACCGCATGGAGGTCATCTCGTTCGATGGCTACACGCTCGAGGAGAAGGTCGCGATCGGTCGTGATCACCTCTGGTCGCGCCAGCGTGACCGTGCCGGCCTGACGGAGGATGAGGTGACGCTCAGCGAGGATGCCGTGCGCACGATGGTCGCCGAGTACACCCGCGAGGCCGGCGTTCGCCAGCTCGACCGGGCGCTCGCGACCGTCGCTCGCAAGACGGCGACGCAGCTCGTCGCCGAGAAGCTGGAGACGCCGACCACCATCGATCCTGACGCAGCGCGCGAGGCCCTCGGCCGTCGCAAGGTGTGGCAGGAGAGTGCCGAGCGCACCGCGGTTCCCGGTGTCGCGACCGGGCTCGCGGTGACGGGGGCTGGTGGCGACGTGCTGTTCGTCGAGGCGACCTCGATGCCGAACGGCTCCGACAAGCCGAGTGGTGACCTGCAGCTCACGGGGCAGCTCGGTGACGTCATGAAGGAGAGCGCGCGCATCGCACTGAGCCACGTGCGGGCGAACGCCGACCAGTACGGCATCCCGGCCGA